>JAFAPJ010000476.1 GCA_019247255.1 Methylobacteriaceae bacterium
GCAAGACTCCGGACGAACTGATCGCGGTCGGCGAGCGCACCGGTGTCGACGGCGGTAAGCTTGCTACCGCAAGCCGCCTCGTCGCCAAGGTCGACAGCGCGGCGGTGCAAGATGGCTTCGATCTCTATCTGCACGGCTTCATCGTTGCCGATGACGGCAAGTGGACTGTCGTGCAGCAGGGCATGAGCGATGCGCGCCGGCAGGCGCGGCGCTATCACTGGCTTTCGGAAGGCCTTTCGAGCTTCCTCGATGATCCGCACAGCGCGATCGAGGGGCCGCCCCAGGGCGTCATCGTCAATCTCGCGGATCGCAGGGCGGCGGCCTCGCGCCGGGCGCAGCTCGACCTTCTCGGGACGGTCGGACCGGACGCCATCGCGCGCGAGTATGGATCGCTGACCGGGAGCGCCGACCCGCCCGCGCCGGCGAAGGAGGACGCGCAGCCGAGCCTGCCGCATCTCGTCATGCCGGGCCATCACGAGGTCCGGCCCGAGAACGTCTCGGAGCGGCGGCTGCAAGGCGCCCTCGCGGCCGCGGCCGAGCGCGGCCCGGTCGACTTCAGCGAGCTCCTGCTCACGCCGGGCGTCGGCGCCCGCACCGTCCTCTCGCTCGCGATGGTGGCCGAGGTGGTTCACGGCGCGCCCTGCCGCTTCACCGATCCGGCGCGCTTCTCGCTCGCCCATGGCGGCAAGGACCGCAACCCGCTGCCCGTCCCCGTGACGGTCTACGACCGCACGATCTCGGTCATGCGCTCGGCGGTCCGGAGGGCGAAGCTCGGGCACACGGAGGAGCTCGCGGCTTTGCGGCGGCTCGACGATCAGGCCCGGCGGCTCGCAGACGCGGCCGAGGGCCCGGGCGTCGCGGCTTTTCTGGAAGGCGAACGCGCCCGCTCGCACAGCTATGGCGGCCGCAGCGTCCTCGGCTGGGAACCGGCGCCGACGCGCCCGACCCGGCCGGCGGCGCCGGGCGAGACGGGCCGCCTCCTCTGAGCGCCGCGACGTCCGCCCCGCGCGTGCTCGTGGTCGACAGCGTCACGGCGCTCGGTCCGGAGGCCCAGGGCGCGGTCGCGCTCGCGGCCTCGCATGGCGGGGTCTACGCAGCCTATCTCGCCGCGAAGGCGGGCGTGCGCGCGGTGGTTCTCTCGGATGCGGGGATCGGCCGCGAGCGCGCCGGGGTCGCGGGCCTGCCCTATCTCGAGCGGCTCAATATCGCGGCCGTCTGCCTGTCGCATCGCTCCTGTCGGATCGGCGACGGCGCCGACGCCGCGAGCCGGGGCGTGGTGAGCGTGGCGAACGGCCTTGCGCGCGCGCTCGGAATCGGGCCGGACCAGCCCGCCCGGGACGCGCTGGAGCGGCTCGCCGCCGCGCCCGCGACCGAGATCGGCGAGGTCGCGCCCGAACGCGAGGCGCGGTCGATCCTCGACCTGCCGGGGGCCGGTCCGCACGTCGCCATCTTGGATTCCGCCTCCCTCGTACGGCCCGAGGATGCCGGCGCGATCGTTGTGACGGGCTCGCATGGCGGACTTCTCGGCGGCCGCCCCGAAACGGGGCTCCGCGCCGACACCTTTGCGGCGCTCTTCAACGATGCGGATCGCGGCCGGGACGACGCGGGCGTGACCCGCCTGCCGGCGCTCGACGCGCGCGGGATCGCGGCCGGCACGGTGAGCGCCTGGAGCGCCCGGATCGGCGACGGCGCCTCGACCTATGCGGACGGCGTGATCTCCGCGGTCAACGCGCGGGCCGCCGGGCTCGGCGTCGAGATCGGGATGAGCGCGCGTGCTTTCGTGGCCGCGATGCGGGTCGCGGCCGCCGAGGGTCGGTGAGGGAGAGCGGGATGTCGGAGACGGCGGGGGCGGGATCGAACGCGGCGCGGCGGATGACGGGCGGGGAGATGCTGGCCTCCATGCTCCAGGCCCATCACGTCGGGCCGATCTTCGGAATGGGCGGCTTCCAGCTCCTGCCCTTTTACGAGGCTTGCCGGGCGCTCGGGCTGCGCCACATGCTCATCAACGACGAGCGCTGCGGGGCCTTCGCGGCGGACGCCTATGCGCGGGTGACGAACCGGCCAGGCGCGGTCGACGCGACGCTCGGCCCCGGCGCGACCAATCTCGTGACGGCGCTCGCCGAGAGCTTCAACGCCGGCGTGCCCCAGGTCGCGATCGTGGGCGACAGCCACCGCGACCATTCCTGGAAGAACATGACCCAGGAGGCCAGGCAGCTCGAGGTTCTGCGCCCGGTCGCCAAGGAGGTGATCCGGGTCGAGCAGACCCGGCGCATCCCCGAGCTCGTGCGCCGCGCCTTCGCGGTCGCGGTCTCCGGGCGCCCCGGCCCGGTCGTCCTTGCAGTCCCGGAGGACGTCGCGCATGGCGAGCACGAGTTCTCGGCCGACGAGGTCTGGGCGGATCCCGGCACGCTCGCGATCCCGGCCCGCCGCGCGCGGCCGGATCCGGCCGCGATCGACGAGGCCGCCCGCCTGATCGCCGCGGCGAAGCGACCGCTGCTGCTCGTCGGCGGCGGCATCCACCTTTCGGCCGCCTCCGAGCCCCTCCGCCGCTTCGCCGAGGCACAGAACATCCCGGTCGCCCACTCGATCTCAGGCAAGGGCGGCATCGCCTGCAATCACCCGCTCTCCGCCGGCCTCTTCGGCCGCTACTCGCGGATCGCGAACGACCTCGTGGCAGCCGCCGATTGCCTGATCGTGGTCGGCTGCAAGCTCGGCGAGATCGCGACGAAGCGCTTCTCGCTGATCCCGCCCGAGGTGCCGCTCATCCATCTCGAGGTCATGCCGGAGGAGATCGGGCGCACGACCCGCGCGACGGTCGCGCTCGTCGGTGATGCCGGCCTAGGCCTCGCGGATCTCGAGGCGGCGCTCGACCGGCGCGCCGGCGCGGCTCGGGCGGATTACGCGGCCGAGATCCCGGCCCGCATGGCGGCCTGGCTCGAGGGCGCGCGCGACCGGCTGCACGCGACGGAGCGCCCGATCAATGTCGGCCGGCTGCTCGGCGAGATCAACAAGGCGATCCCGGCCGACGGCGTGCTCGTTGCCGATGGCGGCTTCGCGGGCCATTGGGGCGGGCTCCTGTTCGACACCAAGGCCGCCGGCCGCCATTTCGTGGCCGATCGCGGCTTCGCGTCGATCGGCTACGGCCTGCCGGGGGCGATGGGCGCGCAGCTCGGGATCGGGCCCGGCCGGCGGGCGATCGGGCTCACCGGCGACGGCGGCTTCAACATGAGCGCGGGCGAGCTCGAGACGGCGCGCCGCGCCGGCGCCGCCTTCGTGCTCTGCGTCGTCAACAACGCGGCCTCCGGCTACGTGAAAGCTCTCCAGCACGCGGTCTACGGCGAGGGTCGCTACCAATCCTCGGACCTGTCCGAGGTGAACTACGCCGAGGTCGCGAAGGCCTATGGCTGCCTCGGCATCCGGGTCGAGGACCCGGAGGACCTGGCGGGCGCGCTCGCGGCCGGCCTCGAGAACACGGACACGCCGACCCTCCTCGACGTCGTGGTCACCCGCGATCCGGCCCGCATGCTGCCGGGCGTCGACAACCGGACGCTGCGGGTCGAGAAGGGCGACCGCCCGGTCTGACCCGCTTAGGCCAACTCGCGGCAGAGGATTCGCCCGCCCCACGTCAGCCCGGACTCCCGCTCCGGTTCGAGGCACTCCGAACCTGCTCTCATCATCAGCCAGCCCCCGCGATGCGGCGGCAATGATCGAGGGCCGCGCCGACGAGGTTGTCGCTGGCCTCCGGCGTGCGGAAGGCGGAATGCGCCGACAGCGTGACGTTGGGCAGGGTCGTGAGCACGTGGCCGGGCGGCATGGGCTCCACATCGAACACGTCGAGGCCGGCATGGAAGAGGTGGCCGGAGCGCAATGCGGCGACCATCGCGGCCTCGTCGACGACCGCGCCGCGCGCGGTGTTGATCAGGATCGCCCCCGGACGCATCGCCGCGATCCGCGCGGCGGACAGGAACCCCCGCGTCTCGTCGGTGAGAAGAAGGTGGATCGACACGACGTCGCTCGTGGCGAGCACCCGGTCGAGATCGACGAACGCGACGCCCGGGCACGATCTCGGGCTTCGGTTCCAGGCGATCACCTGCATGCCCGCGCCGTGGGCGAGACGTGCGACTTCCCTGGCGATGCCGCCGAAGCCGACGAGGCCCAGCGTCTTGCCCGTGAGCTGCACGCCCTCGGTGCGCAGCCACTGGCCGGCCCGCATCTCGCGGTCCATGCGGGCGAAGCCCTTGGCGGCCGCCCACATCAGCGCGAAGGCGCATTCCGCCACCGCGGTGTCGCCATAGCCCTTCACGATGTGGACCTCGATCCCGAGCTCGGCGCGCAGCGCGTCGGGGTCCATGTAGCTGCGCGGCCCCGTGCCGAGGAACACGACGTGCCGCAGGCCCCGGCAGGCGCGGGCGACCTCTGTCGGCAGGTGCGTGTGGTCGACGATGGCGATCTCGGCGCCGGCCAGGATCTCGGGCAGCTCGGTCGGCGTGACGCCCGCGTTCCGGTTGATCGTGAGCGGCGGGTCGGCCGGCCGCCCGAGCCGCTCCGCCACGGCCGCCAGCGTCTCGGTGGCGTCGACGAACACAGCCCTCATCACGTCCTCCCACCGAAGGCACGGCTGATTACCCCGGGGGAGGGCGCGATGCACAGACGGGACGCCCATGTCCCTTCAGCACACGCCGAGCGGCGTGGCCACAGCACGAGGCGGCGAGCCCCGAGGTCAGAAGAACTCGGGATCGTCGGTCGCGGGAGCCGGCGCGCGCGACGGAGCGACGGGCAACACCTCGACGGGCGTGTTCGGCAGCGCGAGCTGGCGCACCCGCCCGCTCGCCGGCCAGAACTGGATGCGGCGGGCCGTGTCGCCCCTCAGGCTGCCGCCCTTGTACGTGAACTCCTCGCGGCGAACGAAATCCTCGGCAAAGGCCGCGTTCGATGCCCCGATATCCGCGAGCTGGCGCGTGATCCGGGCCCCGCCGAAGAGCCACACCTGGAGCCGGTCGCGCCGGCCGCCGAGCTTGAGGAGCCCGTTCACGAGGAGCTCCATCGAGTGGACACCGTAACGGAGGTGGTCCGCGCCCGGCCGACCCTCGCCCGAGGGCAGGAGGAAATGGTTGAGCCCCCCGACCCGGGCCACCGGATCGTGGATGCAGGCCGCCACGCAGGAGCCGAGCAGCGTCGTCAGGACGACCGCCGGGTCGTCCGTGACCTGGAACTCGCCCTGGATGACGCTGACATGCCGGTCGCCAGGCTCGCGCCCCGCGAGCGGGCGGTTCGCGAGCGCGGCCGATCTCATGAAAGGCGTCCGAACACCGCTTCGATGCGCTCCTTCAGGGTCGCGACCGTGAAGGGCTTCATGACGAAGTTGTTCACGCCGAACTCCTTCGCCCGCTTGAGAAGCTCCACGTCGGCGCGGCCCGTCAGCATGATGAAGGCCGTCTTCGCGATCGGCGGATGCACGCGGATCGACCGCAGGAGCCCGATCCCGTCCAGGCCCGGCATGTTGAAGTCGGAGATCACGAGATGCGCGGGCTTGGCGACGACGGAGCGGAGGGCCTCCTCGCCGTCGCGAGCCTCGCGGACGTCCGCGAAGCCGATCTGCTCGAGGCCGGCGCGGACGAGCGAGCGCATGGAGGGCTGATCGTCGGCGATGAGCACGCTGATGGAGGAAGCTTTGGGCATCACACGCTCGCTTCGGCTAAGGCATTGCAAAGGCGGACGATCTCGCCTCCGATCCGGTCAAGGGGCAGCTGTCGGCCGACGGCGCCCATCTCGTGCGCGACCCGCGGCATGCCGTAGACCACGCAGGTCGCCTCGTCCTGCCCGATGGTCTGCGCGCCGGCCTGACGCATCGCGAGGAGCCCGGCCGCCCCGTCCCGGCCCATCCCGGTCAGGATGACGCCGAGCGCATGGGCGCCCGCCGTACGCGCGACCGAGTGGAACAGGCGGTCGACCGAGGGCCGGTGCCCGCTGACGAGGTCCCCCTCGTGCAGCGTGCAGCGCAGCGCGCTTCGTCCCGTAATCTCGAGGTGGGTGCGGCCGCCCGGCGCCAGGTAGACATGGCCGGGCTCGAGCGGCGCGCCGTCGGCTGCCTCGGCCACGGTCGCCTGGCTCGCACGGTCGAGCCGCTTGGCGAAGCTGCCCGTGAAGGTCTCGGGCATGTGCTGGACGATGACGGTCGGCGGACAGTTCGCGGGGAGGCGCGAGACGATCGCGAGAAGGGATTCGACGCCGCCCGTCGACGAGCCGATCGCGACGATGCGGCCGTCTGGCCTGAAGGGCTGGCTCGTCGAGACCGGCGCCGCCGACGAAGTCATCCGGGCGCGCGGCCGGGCGAACTTCGCGGCCTTCACCTTCTCGGGCAGCTCCGCGAAGGCCCGGGAGACCGGTGTTCCGTTGAGCGGCTTGCCGACGCAATCGAAAGCCCCGATCTCGAGCGCCCGGACGCTCGTCTCGGCGCCGTGCTGCGTCAGGGTCGAGATCATGATGACGGGCATGGGCCGGAGCCGCATGATCTTCTCGAGAAATTCGAGCCCGTTCATGTTGGGCATCTCGACATCGAGGGTCACGACGTCGGGATTGAGCGCCTTGATGGCTTGCCGGGCCTCCAGCGGATCGCCCGCCGTGCCCACCACCTCGATCTCGGGATCGGCCTGGAGCACGGACGAGACGAGGCTCCGCATGGTGGCGGAATCGTCCACGACGAGGACGCGGGTCGTCATCGCGGCTGTCCTGTGAATTGATAGCTCGTCAGGCCCGAGCTGACGAAGCCCGTCACGCCGACGCGCTCCGAATGCCCGACATAGAGCTGCCCGCCGGGCGCGAGATGTTCCTGGAAGCGACGCCAGGTCTTCTGCTGCGTCTCGTCGTCGAAATAGATCACGACGTTGCGGCAGAAGATCGCCTGGAAGGCATGCTTCATCGGCCAGGAGCCGATCAGATTGAGCTCGCGGAAGGCCACGAGCGCCCGCGCATCGTCCCCGATGCTCAAGCCCCGGCCGTCGCCGGCCGGCTCGAGGAAGCGACGACGCAGGTCGGCCGGGATGGAAGCGACCTCGCTTTCCGAGTAGATCCCGCGCCGCGCCGTCGCGATCACGCTCGGGTCGATGTCGCTCGCGAGGATCCGGATGTCGTAATCGCCGGCATTGGGCAGGACGGAGAGGAGCGTCAGCGCGATCGAGTAGGGTTCCTGACCGGTCGAGCAGCCCGCCGACCAGAGCCGGAGACGGCCGCCGCGCTTCGCGGCCTCGATTGCCGGCGGCAGGACGTTCTCCCGCAGGTGGTCGAAATGGTGCGGCTCGCGGAAGAAGCGGGTGACGTTCGTGGTCAGCGCCACCAGCATGTGGTGGCGCTCGTCCGTACCGTCCGGCCCGCTGATCAGCTCGCAATACTGGCGAAAGCTCTCGAGCCCCAGCGCGCGCAGGCGCTTCGCCAGGCGCGAGTAGACGAGCGTCGACTTGGTTTCCGGAAGCGAGATCCCGGAATCCGCGTAGAGCATCGCGGCGATCTGGCGGAAATCATGGTCGGTGAACGCGAACTCGTTCCCGCCGCTGACCTCGCTCGCCCGCGTCTGAACCGCTGCCGCCATGAGATCAGGCGGCCTCGAGATTGGCGGGGAGCATCGCGTCGAGGGAGACGAGGCTGATCATGCGCCCGTCGATCGGCAGGAGCCCCTTCACGATCTGTTTGGCCGTGTCGTAGGCGAGCTCCGGGGTCGGCTGGACGTTGTCCTCGGTGACCGTGAGGATGTCGGAGACGGCGTCGACGAGGAGGCCGAAGACCTGCTCCTTGACCCGGGCCACGATGATGACGTGACGGGCGCTGGGCTCCGTCGTCTCGAGGCCGAGCCGGGCCGAGAAATCGATCACCGGGAGCACGGCGCCCCGCAGGTTGATGACGCCCCGCACGAAATCAGGCGAATGGGGAAGCGGCGTCGCCGGCGTCCAGCCGCGGATCTCGCGGACCGACATGATGTCGACGCAGAATTCCTGGGACCCGGTCCGGAAGGAGATGAGCTCTTGGCGGCTCGAAGCTGTCATGGCGGCGTTGGACATGGGCTCATCCTCTAAGCCGAGCGTAGCAGCGGAGTCTGAAGGCTTTCCTGATGAGGGATGGCCAGGACCGCATCGACGTCCACGATGAGCGCGACGCGCCCGTCGCCCAGGATGGTGGCGGCCGCGATCCCGACGACGCGCCGGTAGTTGGCCTCCAGGCTCTTGATGACGACCTGGCGCTGGCCGAGGATCGAATCGACCAGGAAGGCGGCCGAGCGCCCGTCCTCGCCCTCGACGAGCAGCGCCACGCCCGAGGTCGGCTCGAGCGCATCGTCGCGAAAGCCGAGCCGCTGGCCGATGTCGATCACCGGAATGTACCGGTCCCGCAGGCTGAGCAGAGGCACGCTTCCGCGCAGCGCCCGAAGCTCGGACGGCTTCGGCTGCAGGGTCTCCATCACGGCCGTCAGCGGCACGACGAGCGTTTGGCCGCACACGGACACGACCATCCCGTCCAGGACCGCCAGCGTGAGGGGCAGGGAGAGCGTGAAGGTCGAGCCGAGGCCGGGCCGCGAGGTGATGGAGATGCGGCCGCCGAGCGCCTGGATCGAGCGGCGCACGACATCCATGCCGACGCCCCGGCCGGAGATGTCCGACACCGTCTCGGCCGTCGAGAAGCCCGGCATGAAGATCAGGTTGTCGATCTCCTCGTCGGTCAGCGCGGAATCCGGCGCGACGAGGCCCTTGTCGACCGCGATCTGGCGCACGCGCTTGCGGTCGATGCCGCCGCCGTCATCCGCGACCTCGATCACGATGCGCCCGCTCCGGTGCAGCGCGGACAGCCGGACCGTGCCCTCCTCGGGCTTGCCCACCTCCTGGCGCTTGCCCGGCTTCTCGAGCCCATGGTCGATCGCGTTGCGGATCATATGCGTGATCGGGTCCGTGAGGCGCTCGATCACCGTCTTGTCGACCTCGGTGCCCTCGCCTTCCACGACGAGCCGGACCTGCTTGCCGGTCGCCGAGGCGACCTCGCGCACGAGGCGCGGCATGCGCTGGAAGACGCTCTTCACGGGCTGGGCCCGGATCGCCATCACGCTGTCCTGGATCTCGCGCGTGAGGAGCTCGAGATCGTCGAGCCCGACCGCGACCCCGGAGGAGCGGGCGAGCCCGCTCTCGAAGACGCGCTGGGACAGCATGGCCTGGTTG
>JAFAPJ010000478.1 GCA_019247255.1 Methylobacteriaceae bacterium
GGGCGGCGCTCTCCGGCAGCTCGGTCGTCATGCGGTCGAGCTGACCCATCTTGCGCAGGAAGGCCTTGTGCCCCTCGACGCCGACGGCGAGCGCCATCTTGGCGGTGCCGATGTTCGACGAGTGGATGAAGATCTCGGGCACGGTCAGCACGCGGTGGGTCGCGTGGTAGTCGTGGATCGTGAACCGGCCGTATTGCAGGTTCGACCGCGCGTCGAAGCTCGAATTGATATTGGCTTTGCCGGAATCGAGCGCCATCGCGGTCGTCAGGGCCTTGAACGTCGAGCCCATCTCGTAGACCCCGACCACCATGCGGTTGATGCGGTCCTTCTCGAGCGCGTCGACCGGATTGTTGGGGTCGAAATCGGGCAGGGACACGAGCGAGATCACCTCGCCCGAATTGACGTCGATGAGCATGGAGGCCGCGGCCTTCGCGCGGAAGAACTCCATCCCCTTCACGAGCTCATCGCGCATCGCGTGCTGGACGCGCAGGTCGATCGAGAGCTGAACGGGTTTCAGGTCGGTCGCGTCGCGGGCGAGGCCGAAACCGGTCAGGTCCTGAAGGCCGCGGCTGTCGATATACTTCTCGATGCCGGCGATGCCGTGATTGTCGATGTTGACGAAGCCGAGCACGTGCGCGCCGGCGACCCCGTTCGGGTACACGCGCTTCGATTCCGGCAGGAAGCCGACGCCCGGGATGCCCAGCCGGTAGACCTCCGCCTGCTGCTTCGGGGTGATCTCGCGCTTCACCCAGACGAAGCCGCGCTTCTGGTTGAACTTGGTGCGCAGCTCGCGGGCGTCGAGCTCGGGCAGCACCGCCGTCAGGAGCTCGACCGCCTCGTCCTTGTCGATGATGTTGCGCGGCTCGGCGAAGACCGAGACGGTCTTCACATCCGTCGCCAGGACCTCGCCGTTCCGGTCGATGATGTCGGGCCGCGCCGCGACGGAGGCCTGCGCGAAGGAGCGGATGCCGGTCGGCTCCGCCGGCGTCACGGCGAGGAGAACGAGCCGCCCCGTGATGACCGCGAACAGCCCGCCGAACCCGAGCATGACCCAGCCGACCCGGCCGCCGCTCTGGTCGAGCCTCAGCCGGAACATCGCGCCGAACGCGCGGGCGAGCCGAGACAGCGCCGAGCGGCGCGGCGTCGGCGCATCAGAATCGGCCGCGGGCGGGAGGAAGTCGGAACCGGGCGAGGTCATCGGGAAGGCGTCCGGGTGCCGGCCGATTGGCGCGCGTCGCCCGGCCGCTTGTCCTTCGGGGTCGCGGTCGGTTCGAGCCCGAGCGCCTCGAGCTTGCGGCCGATCTCGTCCTGCTTCGTCGGGCGGTCGGGCAGGTCGGAAACGCGGGCGAGCTGGCCGATCGCGATCGGCTGCAGCTGGAGCGTCTGGTCCGCGATCTTTTGCAAGCGGTCGGGGCGGGTCATCAGCACCCATTCCGCCTTCGAGACCGCGATCGCGTCGCGCTCCCGCCGGAGCTTCGCCTTCAGCTTCACGACCTCTTCCGAGAAGTAGAGCGTGTCGTACTTGATCGAATAGGCGTAGGCGGCCGAGCCGAGGAGCCCGGTGATCGCGAGCGCGTGGACGAAGCGCATCATGGCCGCGGCGCCTCGATGCGGGCCGGCGCGGCCGTCCGCTCGACGACGCGCAGCTTGGCGGAGCGGGCGCGGGGGTTGGCCGCGACCTCCTCGGGCGAGGGCAGGACGGGGCCGCGTGCGACCGCCGCGAAGGTCGGCTCAGGCGCGTCCGGCTCCGCCGGCAGGTGGCGCGAGGCGCGGGGGCCGCTTCGCGTGCGGTCCTGCGCGAACTGCTTGACGATCCGGTCCTCGAGAGAATGGAAAGTGACGACGACGAGCCGCCCGCCCGGCGACAGCGCGCGCTCGGCCGCGTCGAGCGCCGCCTCGAGCTGGCCCAGCTCGTCGTTCACGGCGATCCGGAGCGCCTGGAAGGTGCGGGTCGCCGGGTGGTGCCCGGGCTCGGCCCGGACATGGCGTGCCACGAGCTCGGAGAGCTCGGCCGTCGTCTCGATGCGGCCGCGTCGTCGGCGCTCGACGATCGAGCGGGCGATGACCCGCGAGCGCCGCTCTTCGCCGAACTGGAAGATGAGGTCGGCGAGCTCGGCCTCGGGCAGCTCGTTGACGAGGTCGGCCGCTCTCGGGCCATCCTGCTCCATGCGCATGTCGAGCGGCGCGTCGGTCCTGAACGAGAAGCCCCGCTCCGGCCGGTCGAGCTGCATGGACGAGACCCCGATGTCGAGCACGACGCCGTCGAGCGGCGCCGCCCCGAGCTCGGCGCAGACGCGATCGAGCGCGCCGAAGCGACCCTGGATGAGGGCGAGCCGCCCGCCCGCCGCCGCGACTGCGCCGGCCCCGCCCGCGATCGCGTCCGGGTCGCGGTCGAGCGCGACGACCCGGTTGTCGGGGTGCGCCTTCAGGATCGCGGCCGTGTAGCCGCCGGCCCCGAAGGTGCCGTCGAGGAAGACGCCGCCGCGCGCGGCCCCAAGCGCCTCGACCACCTCGGCGAGGAGTACGGGTTGATGGAGCGCCGTTTCCGCTGCCTCCGCGCGCGGGCGACGCGCGATCACGGCTCCGGTCCCGCCCGGCGCACGTCCCTCATGCGGCCCCGCGCGGCCTCGAGCCGGGCCTGGAAGCTCTCGGGCTCCCAGAGCTGGAACTTGGAGCCAAGCCCCACGAAGATCACCGTCTCGGCGATGCCCGCATGCGCCTTCGCGGCCTCGCTGAGCACGATGCGGCCCTCGCCGTCGATCTTCAGGATCTCGCTCGTCCCGTAAAGCGCCATGGAGAGCCGGTCCCGCTCGTCCGAGCAGGGCGGCAGCCCGGCCAGCACGCTCTCGATCTCCGCGATCAACGCTTTCCCGCCCGCATCGAGCGCCGGGCATTCGAGAGCCGGCTGCAGATAGAGGCCGCCGAACTGCTCCTTCGCCAGGATCGCCCGGAAGGTCGAGGGAATGGAGACGCGCCCCTTGGCGTCGATCCGGTTGCAGTAATGGGACAAGAAGCGGTCCATGCCCCGACGCCGATCCGCATGGGCCGGCCTCACGCGGCCCGGTTTCGCCCCGGCCCGTCACGGTCAAGCCGCTGTCGAAGAACTCGACGCGAGCGGCCCTCGAGCCTTGCCCCGCGAGGCCTGTCCTCGACGATGACGGGATGGTTTGGGCTATCATGGGCCGATATGGGCGTCAAACGAGCGGTCGGGCGCCGGTCGTCGTCGCGGACGGCATGAGACGCGTTCAGGGTTAACGAAGGCTTGACGCGCATCGGCCCGGGGCGGAACCCGCGAGCCACGGCCAAGATTGCCTCCTCGTTCTCACCCCCTCACACCGACGGAGGAAGGCATGTCACGTCTCAGTCTCGCGGTCCTGGTCACGGCGGCCGCGCTGGCCTGGCCGGGTCTCGCGGCGGCTCAGGGCCTGGTGCGCGGCATCGAGGGTGGCGCCTCCCAGGGCGCGGCGACGGGGAACCGTGCGGCGGGTCCGGTC
>JAFAPJ010000583.1 GCA_019247255.1 Methylobacteriaceae bacterium
CTCGACCGGATTCCAGGGCACGGCGCAGGTGTTCCAAGATTCGCTTCGCGGCCAGGGCCTTCTCCTCACCGCGGCCGTGCTCGTCATCTATATGGTCCTCGGCATCCTCTATGAGAGCTTCATCCACCCGCTGACGATCCTGTCCGGCCTGCCGGCGGCCGGCATCGGGGCGCTCATCACACTGAAGCTCTTCGGCTTCGACCTCAGCGTCATCGCGATGATCGGCATCGTCATGCTGATCGGCATCGTGAAGAAGAACGCGATCATGATGGTCGATTTCGCGATCGAGCGCAGGCGCGAGGGCGTGGCCGCCAAGGACGCGATCGTCGAGGCCGCCTTGCTGCGCTTCCGGCCCATCATGATGACGACCTGCGCGGCGATCTTCGGCGCCCTGCCGATCGCGCTCGGCGTCGGCGCCGGCGCCGAGCTGCGCCAGCCGCTCGGCCTCGCGGTCGTGGGCGGGCTCATGCTCTCGCAGCTCCTCACGCTCTTCATCACCCCCGTCGTGTACATGCTCTTCGAGCGTCTCGTGTCGGGTCGCTCCGCGAGCCGCCAGGCCGCCCCGGCGCTCGGTCCGACGCCGATCGCGGTGCCGGCGGAGTGACGCCGCGGCGGAACTGGCGCGTACAGGGACCGTTCAGCTCGGTCGAACGAGGTTGACGCGTTGCGCCGCCAAGCTTTCCTTGGCGATGATGGCGGCGTCGGAAGGAGTGAAGGAATGACAAGCGCCAGCAAGCTGATCACCGCCGGCCTTCTCGGCGCGTCGCTCGCGTGGGGCGCCGCCGGCTCGGCGAACGCGGCCGAGGCCTCGCCGGGCGTCGCGGCCCAGCGGGTCGCGCAGCAGGCCTATCCGGGCGAGAGCTACAGCCAGTATCGTCGCTACGGCTATTACGGCCGGCCCTATTACCGGCGGCGCGGCTATGGCGGCGGCGCTGTCGCGGCGGGAGTGATCGGCGGGCTCGCAGTGGGCGCGCTCGCGGGCGCCGCGATCGCGGGCTCCCAGCCGGCCTACGGCTACCCGGCTGGCCCCGGCGCCCCGGTGGGCAATGTCTACGGCCACGACCCGAACTGGGTGAACTACTGCGCGAGCCGCTACCGCTCGTTCGACCCGGCTTCGGGCACGTACCTGGCCTCGGACGGGTTCCGCTATCCCTGCCGCTGAGCCGCCCCCGCGGCTCACCTCAAGACGGGCTCCTCGGAGCCCGTTTCGCGTTCTGACACGAGACTGTGACATCGCGCCCCGGCGCGTGAACCTCGGCCGCAAGCCCGCGTAATAGCTCGGCGCGGGGGCGCGCCGAAGCGAGCGCGGGCTGATGAGCGATCAAGACAAGATGGAGCGCCAGGCGCCCGAGCGCCACGCGGAGCCCCGCCGCGCGCGGGGGCGGCCGTGGCTCCTCACGCTTGCGCTCCTGGCCATCGTGGGCGGCGGCGCCTGGTATTGGTTCACTGGCCACGCGGCCCGGTCCGCGACGGACGTGAATGCGGGCGCCGCGAGGGAGGCGCCCGGCGTGCCCGTCGAGGTCGCCGCGGCCGAGCGTCGTGACGTGCCGGTCTTTCTCGAGCTCCTCGGAACCGCGCAGGCCCTGAACACGGTGACCATCAGGTCGCGCGTCGACGGGCAGATCTTCAAGATCGCCTTCAGCGAAGGCCAGACCGTCAAGAAGGGCGACCTCCTGGTCCAGATCGATCCGCGTCCCTTCCAGGCCGCGCTCGACCAGGCCCTCGCGCAAAGAGCCCAGGACGAGGCGACGCTCGCGAACAACCGGCTCGATCTGCAGCGCTCCGAGAAGCTCGGCGAGTTCGCGACGCGCCAGCAGCTCGACACGCAGCGCGCCGCCGTGAGCTCCCAGAGCGCTCAGATCGCGGCGGACGAGGCCGCGATCGAGAACGCCCGCACCCAGCTTGATTACGCGACGATCCGCTCGCCGCTCGACGGCCGCACGGGCCTGCGCCTCATCGACGAGGGCAACATCGTCCACGCGGCCGACGCGAGCGGCATCGTCGAGATCACGCAGGTCGATCCGATCGCGGTCCTGTTCACGGCGCCGGAGGATCAGCTCGCGGGCATCACCCGCGCCCAGAGCGCGGGCCGCGTGCCCGTGACCGCGCTCTCGTCCGACGGCAAGGCGGTGCTCGCGGAGGGCGAGCTCGTCCTCATCAACAACCAGGTCGACGCCGCGAGCGGGACGGTCAAGCTGAAGGCCCAATTCCCGAACGGCGAGGGCCGGCTCTGGCCCGGATTGTCGGTCAACGTGCGGCTTCTCCTGAAGACGCTGCCGGATGCCGTCACGGTCCCGTCCGCCGCCGTGCAGCGCGGGCCGGACGGACTCTACGTCTACGCCGTCGGTCAGGACGGCAAGGCCGAGCGGCGGCCGATCGAGGTCGGCGTCTTCTCGCAGGATCGCGCCGTCGTCGAGAAAGGCCTCGGGCCGGGCGACCGCGTCGTGACCGCGGGCCAGTACCGGGTCACCAACGGGACGAAGCTTGCGGTCAATGCCGCGAGGGAAGCCGCGCCGCCCGCGCCCGGCGCGCAACATCAGCCCGGCCGGCAGACGGGCCGGCCGGACCCGAGTTCCCGCCAGACGGCCGAGCGCTGACAGGTCGGCCATGCGGCTCAACCTGTCCGAACCCTTCATTCGTTTTCCGGTCGCGACCTCGCTGCTGATGGCGGGGCTGCTCTTCGTCGGGCTCGTGGCGTATCCGGCGCTGCCGGTCGCGCCGCTCCCGCAGATCGACTTTCCGACCATCCAGGTCTCGGCCTCCTATCCGGGCGCGAGCCCGGAGACGATGGCGTCCAGCGTGGCCCAGCCGCTCGAGCGGCAATTCGCTCAGATCCCGGCCGTGACGCTGATGAGCTCGACCTCGACGCTCGGAAACACGCAGATCACCATCCAGTTCGACCTCGGGCGCGACGTCGACGCGGCCGCGCAGGACGTCCAGGCCGCGATCAACGCGGCCGGGGGCCAGCTGCCGCGCGACCTCCCCTCGCCGCCGACCTTCCGCAAGGTGAACCCGGCCGACGCGCCGATCATCATCATCGCGGTGACGTCGGACGCGATGCCGCTGACCGCGGTCGACGATGCGGCGGACACGAAGCTCGCCCAGCAGATCAGCCAGATCAACGGCGTCGGGCAGGTGCTGATCGGGGGCGAGCAGAAACCCGCGGTCCGGGTCCAGATCGACCCGGCCAAGCTCAAGACCAAGGGCCTCTCGCTTGAGG
Source organism: Methylobacteriaceae bacterium (assembly GCA_019247255.1). Lineage (GTDB taxonomy): Bacteria > Pseudomonadota > Alphaproteobacteria > Rhizobiales > Beijerinckiaceae > Enterovirga. Next base: position 3,221 of record JAFAPJ010000583.1, read on the forward strand.
ATATCCGGGCGCCGCTCGCGGCCTCGACCGTGAACGCCCCGAAGGGCACGATCGACGGGCCGATCAAATCCTTCACGATCTACGCCAACGACCAGCTGACGGCGGCGGCCGATTGGGAGGACGTGATCGTCGCCTATCGGGGCGGCGCGCCCGTCCGGGTGCGGGACATCGGGCGCGCGGTGTCGGGTCCCGAGGATCGAACGAAGGCCGGCTGGGTCAACGGCGAGCGCGGCGTGTTCCTCGTCGTGTTCAAGCAGCCCGGCGCGAACGTCATTCAGACGGTCGACAAGATCAAGGCGCAGCTGCCCCGGCTACAGGCCGCGATCCCGCCGACGATCAAGGTCGGGATCGCGAGCGACCGCACGACGACCATCAGGGCCTCGGTCAAGGACGTGCAGTTCACGCTTCTCCTCACGATCGGCCTGGTGGTCGCGGTCATCTTCGCCTTCCTGCGCAACCTGTGGGCGACGATCATCCCGAGCGTGACCGTGCCGCTCTCGCTGCTCGGCACCTGCGCCCTCATGTACGCGGTCGGCTACAGCCTCGATAACCTCTCGCTGATGGCGCTGACGATCGCGGTCGGCTTCGTCGTCGACGACGCGATCGTCATGCTGGAGAACATCGTCCGGCACATCGAGGATGGCGAGGAGCCCTTCGCGGCCGCGCTCAAGGGCGCGGGCGAGATCGGCTTCACGATCCTGTCGATCTCGCTCTCGCTCGTGGCGGTCTTCATCCCGCTTTTCCTCCTCGGCGGCGTCATCGGTCGCCTGTTCCGCGAGTTCGCCGTCACGGTGACGATGACGATCGGGGTCTCGGCCTTCGTCGCGCTGACGCTGACGCCCATGATGGCCTCGCGCTTCCTGCGCCGGCCGGCCGACGTTCAGCACGGGCGCCTGTACCGCCTGTCCGAGAGGGCCTTCACGGCGGTCGAGCGCGGCTACGAGCGAAGCCTCGACGTCGCGCTCGCCCATCGGTTCATGACGCTTCTCGTCTTCGTAGGAACAGTCGCGTTCACGGGCTATCTTTTCCAGGTCATCCCGAAGGGCTTCTTCCCGCAGCAGGATACGGGCCTCATCACCGGCACCGCGGAAGCCGGGCAGGACATCTCGACCGCCGCGATGCGCGAACGGCTCGTGGCGCTGAGCCGGGTCGTCGGCGAGGATCCGGACGTCGACACCTACCTGATGAACACGGGCGGCAACCAAGGCGCGCTGAATACGGGCCGCATGTTCATCACGCTCAAGCCTCGCCACGAGCGCTCGGCCTCGGCGTCCGAGATCATCGCGCGGCTGCGTCCGAAGCTCGATCAGGTCGGGGGCGTGCGCCTCTTCCTCCAGGCCGCGCAGGACATCAATGTCGGGGGCCGCGCGTCACGCACCCAGTACCAGTATACCTTGCAGGATGCGGACGCGGCCGAGCTGAACGAGTGGTCGCCGAAGATCCTGGCTCGCCTGAAGGAGCTGCCGAGCCTTCGCGACGTCGCGACCGACCAGGCGACGGAGGGCACGACGCTGACGATCCGCATCGACCGCGACCAGGCGGCCCGATACGGAATCAAGCCGCAGCTGATCGACGACACGTTGAACGACGCCTTCGGGCAGCGGCAGGTCGCGCAATACTTCACCCAGCTCAACAGCTACCATGTCGTGCTCGAGGTCCTGCCCGAGCTCCTCGGCGATACGGCAACGCTCGACCGCCTCCATCTGACCTCGCCGCTGACCGGCGAGGAGGTGCCGCTCTCGACCTTCGCGTCCTGGACGACCCGGCAGGTCGCGCCGCTCTCGGTCAGCCACCAGGGCCAGTTCCCGGCCGTCACGATCAGCTTCAATCTCGCCCCGGGATCGTCGCTCTCGTCCGCGACCGGCGAGGTCGAGGGGGCGCTCCGGGAGATCGGCGTGCCAGGCTCGCTCATCGGCACGTTCCAGGGCAACGCCCAGGCTTTCCAGCAATCGCTTTCGACGATCCCGCTGCTCATCGTGGCGGCCCTCTTCGTCGTCTACCTGATCCTCGGCATCCTCTACGAGAGCTACATCCACCCGCTGACGATCCTGTCGACCCTGCCCTCGGCCGGGATCGGCGCGCTCGGGATCCTCATCCTCTTCGGCTTCGATTTCAGCCTGATCGCGCTCATCGGGATCATCCTCCTCATCGGGATCGTGAAGAAGAACGGGATCCTGATGGTGGATTTCGCGCTCGCCGGAGAGGCCGAGGGCTTGTCGCCTCTCGAGGCCATCCGTCGCGCGGCTGTGCTGCGCTTCCGGCCGATCCTGATGACCACGATGGCGGCGCTGCTCGGCGGCATCCCGCTCGCGCTGGGCCAGGGCGACGGCGCCGAGATCCGTCAACCTTTGGGTTACGCGATGGTCGGGGGGCTCTTGGTCAGCCAGCTGCTCACGCTTTATACGACCCCGGTCATTTAACTCTATCTCGACCGTGTCGCGCAGCTCGTCCGCGGCCGGACCGGATCGCCTCCCCCCGGCCAGGCCCGGACAGGCGGATCGGACCCGGTTCCGGCCCCTGCGGAATAATCGTGTGGAACATGACGGCCGCCCTGAAACCCGCAACCGCCCATCCCGTGGTAGCCGCATGAGAAGCAAGCGTCAGGCTCCGTACAGGGAG
>JAFAPJ010000309.1 GCA_019247255.1 Methylobacteriaceae bacterium
GAGCTTGATGTCGTGCGATTCGAGATCGCGTACCTTGTAGATCGTGCGCAGCCCGCAATCCGGAAGGCAACCGACGGACCCGGATTCGACGTCGCCCATGTTCAAGTAGCGATAGGCGAGCTCGAGCTTCAGGTTGGACGAAACGTCGTAGCCGAGACCCGCGTAAAGCGCATAGGCGAGGTTGGTCTTCTCGCGGGCGCGGCCGAGGCCGAGGCCGCCCTGCACGCCGGCGAGACCGCCCGTCGAGGTGCCGACGCCTGTGTCGAGCACGCTCGTGAACTTGTGGCTCGCGACACCGACGCCGCCGCCGATGAAGGGCGTGATCCCGTACCAATGGCCGAGGTCGAAATAGGCGTTCGCCAGGAACACGGCGCTGGAGAACTGTCCGGTGGTGAGATTGCCGCCGACGGGGCATCCGACGCAGACGGGCAGGTCGACCGCCACGAAGCTCCAGTCAGCCTTCGTGCGGTATTCACCGGTGGCGTCGAAGCGGAGCCAGGAATTGACCTGGTAGCCGATGCCGGCGCCGACGAAGACCTGGTCGCTCAGGCGATCCTGAAGCTTGAAGTAGTCCTGCCCGGCGACATACGGCACCGGCGGGACGCTCGCGTCGACGGCGAGCGTGCCCCGCGTCTGGAGCAGGCCGACGCCGACATCGCCGCGAAGATACCAGCCGCCGCCGAAATCCTCGATGAGCGGGGCATCCGGGAGGGGGGGCGGAGGCAGGAGATCCGCGGCGCGGGCGGTCGTCGTCGTCGCGCCCGCCAGGATCCCCGCCAGCAGGACGTAGGATTTCAAGCTGCCCATCGGGTGGGGTCCTTCGTTCAGGGTGCGGGCGTTCCCGTCCGCGGCTTGGTGAACGTGAGGACTTTGGCAGCCAGGGGTTAAACGACACTTAACCTTGACGGCTAACCTTAACGACGTGCCCGCGGACCAGCACGACCGTCCGAGACCGGCCGAAGAGCTTCAGGCGGCGGCCTTCTCGACGGCGTCGACGACCTCGTCGACGATGCTCGCGACAAGCGAGCGGTCGTCGCCCTCGGCCATGACGCGGATCACGGGCTCGGTGCCCGAAGGCCGAATCACGAGCCGCCCGGCCTGACCGAGCCGTTGCTTCGCGGCCTCGATCGCGGTCACGACCGTGTCCTCGTCCAGCGGCCGGTGCCCACGTCCGTAGCGCACGTTGCGCAAGATCTGAGGCAGGGGCTCGAAGCAGTGGCAGACCTCCGAGACCGGGCGATCCTGCTGGCGCACGACCGCGAGGAGCTGGAGGGCCGCGAGCAGGCCGTCGCCCGTCGTCATGTAATCCGACAGGATAATATGGCCGGACTGCTCGCCCCCGAGATTGAAGCCGTGCTCCCGCATGTGCTCGAGCACGTAGCGGTCGCCGACGGCCGTGCGCACGAGTCCGAGGCCAAGCCCGCCGAGATACCTCTCCAGGCCGAGATTCGACATGATGGTCGCGACGATCCCGGGCTGCGCCAGACGGCCGTCGTCTCGCCAGGAGCGCGCGACGACCGCCATCAGCTGATCCCCGTCAACCACCTGGCCGCGCTCGTCGACGATGAGGACGCGGTCCGCGTCGCCGTCGAGCGCGATGCCGAGATCGGCCCGGCGCTCGCGCACCTTGGCGACGAGCGCCGCGGGCGCCGTCGACCCGACGTCCCGGTTAATGTTGAAGCCGTCCGGCTCGACCCCGATCGCGATGACCTCGGCGCCGAGCTCCCAGAGCGTCTCGGGCGCCACCTTGTAGGCGGCGCCGTTCGCGCAATCGACCACGACCCGCAGGCCGTCGAGGTCGAGCCGGCGCGGCAGCGTGCGCTTCGCGAACTCGATGTAGCGGGCGTGTACGCTCTCGATGCGCTTCGCGCGCCCGAGCGCGCCGGACGCGGCGAGCCGGACCGAGAGATCGGCGTCGATCAGCGCCTCGATCTCGCTCTCCGTCTCGTCCGACAGCTTGAAGCCGTCCGGGCCGAAGAGCTTGATCCCGTTATCCTCGAAGGGGTTGTGGGAGGCCGAGATCATCACCCCGAGGTCGCAGCGCATGTAGCGCGTCAGCATGGCGACCGCCGGGGTCGGCATGGGGCCGAGCTGGAGCACGTCCATGCCGACCGAGGTGAAGCCCGCGATGAGCGCGGTCTCGATCATGTAGCCGGAGAGGCGGGTGTCCTTGCCGATGACGACGCGGTTGCGATGGTCGCCGCGCCGGAACAGGAGGCCCGCCGCCTGGCCGATCTTCAGCGCGAGCTCGGGCGTGATCTTGCCGTTTGCGCGCCCACGCACGCCGTCCGTCCCGAAATATTTCCGCACCTGCAGGGCTCCCGACCCGTGACCTCGCCGCCGGCAGCACGAGGCGCCGGTTCGCGTCAATTCTCACCTTATATGACAGGAATTGACGGGCCGTGTCTCGGCGTGCAGCCAATCAGAGCCGTTCGGGCAACCAATCGCCAAACACCTCGTCGACGCTGTAGCCGCCGGCGAGCAGGCGCGCGTGGACGGCCGCCGAGCTCTCCCCGGCGTCGTCGAGAGACTGCGTCGCCAGCTTGGCCGCCTCGGCCTGCACACCGACCAGGATGCGGTCCAGCTCGCCATTCAGGCTCGGCGATTGTCTCAGCAGGTCGCGAATGTTCGTGCGGGTCCGACGCACCGTCTCGCGCCAGCCGCGCACCGGCTCGCGGGCCGGAGAGCATTCCAGCTTGAGCAAGTGCTCGACGACGGAGCGCGTCCGGCTCTCAAGCTCTCGCCGGACCGACTTCCCCAAATCGTCGATCTCCTCGGCGAGCTGCTGGATGTCGAGCCTGTCGAGTTGAGCGGCCCGGAGGAGCCGGGCTTGTT
>JAFAPJ010000316.1 GCA_019247255.1 Methylobacteriaceae bacterium
GCGGCCGCCGCGGCGCCAGCCGATCAGCCCGGCCGGTAGGCCTCCGCGAGGCTCGGCCAGGGCCGCGCCTTCTCGTAGGCGCGGGCGGCCCGCAGGACCGAGCCGTCGCGCAGCATCGGCCCGACAATCTGGAGCCCGACGGGCAGGCCCGTCCCGGTGAGCCCGCACGGCACGCTCGCGGCGGGCTGGAGCGTCAGGTTGAACGGGTAGGTATAGGGCGTCCAGGCGAGCCAATCGGCGCCGAAGCGACCGTCCGCCGGCGTGTCGCGGCCGGCCTCGACCGCGACCGTCGCGACCGTCGGGGTGAGCAGGAGGTCGTAGCGCTCGTGAAAGCGCGCCATGGCGAGCGAGAGCGCCGAACGCGCGTTGGCGGCGGCAACGTAGTCCGCGCCCGAGATCTCGCGTCCTGCCGTCGCAATCGCCACGAAGCCCGGGTCGATCTCGCCCCAGCGCGATTCGGGAATCGTCCGGAGCACCGACCAGGCGCCCGTCCGCCAGAGCGTCGTGAGGACCGGGAGCGCGGGCGGCAGGTCGGGATCGGCGCGCACGACCTCGGCGCCGAGCTCCGCGAAGACCTGCGCGCCCGCCTCGGCGAGCTCCTCGACCTCCGGGTCGATCCGCTCGACCTGGCCGCCGAGACGCGGGCTCCAGGCCACACGCAGCCCCTTCACGCCGATCTCGAGCCCGGCCAGGTAATCCTGCGCGGGCGTGACGAGGGCGTTGATGTCGCGCGGATCGGGCGCGCCGATCGTGCCCAGCATGATCGCGGCGTCCGTCACCGTGCGGGTCAGCGGCCCGACATGCGAGACGATCGCGAAGGCGGAGGGCGGATAGTTCGGCACGCGGCCGAAGCTCGGCTTGATGCCGAAGAGCCCGCAGAAAGCGGCCGGGATGCGGATCGAGCCCGCGCCGTCCGTGCCGAGGTGGAGAGGGCCGAGCCCGATCGCGGCCGCGATGGCGGCGCCGGCCGAGGAGCCGCCGGGCGTGCGGCTCGTGTCCCACGGGTTCAGCGGCACGCCGGAAAGGCGGCTGTCGCCGACGCCCTTCCAGCCGAATTCGGGCAGGGTGGTCTTCGCCCAGGGGATAGCGCCGGCCTCGAGGAGCCGGTCGACCGCGGGCGAGCTCTCGGCCACGGGGCCGTCCGGGCTCGTCAGCGAGCCGCGGCGCATCGGATGGCCGGCCCAAGCGATGTTGTCCTTCACCGTGAAGGGCACGCCGTCGAGGGGCCCCATCGGCTGACCCTGCGCCCAGCGCGCCTCGGACGCGGAGGCCGCGGCGAGCGCCTGGTCCGGGTCGACGAGCACGAAGGCGCGCAGCGGCCCACCCGTCGTCTCCGCGCGCGCGAGCAGGCCCGCCATCACCTCGCGGGGCGAGAGGCGGCGCGCGCGATAGGCCTCGACGAGGGTCGGGACGTCGAAGGTCGACGGGTCGATCACGGGGCGCTCCGGAGCGGGCCGTCGGATTGGAATACGAGGACGGTGCCGGTCGCGCGCTCGGGCGGCACCACCACGCGCCCGGCCGCATCGGGCGCGATACCCGTCGCGCGCGCGGCCGCCTCGAGGTCCGCAGTCGCCAGGACGAGCGCGGCGGCGCCCCTTGCGCGGCAGCGTTCGAGGGGAATGGTCGGATAGCGCGCCGCGAAGGCCGCGGGCGACAGGAACAGGAACCGGCCCCGGTCGGCGCCCGTCGGCACCGCGTAGACGCCCTCGCCCGCGGCTACGATCTCGGCCGCGAGGAGCCCGGCGCAGGCGCGGGCGGCGTTCTCGGGATCAGGCGCGATCGCCTCGACCGACAGGATCGCCCGCGCGCCGTTCGCATGATCCTGCAACTCGGGGAGCCAGACCGTCTCCGGCGTCTGGTGCTCGCAGGCGAAGAGGCGCAGGCCCGCCGGTGCCGTCTCCGGCGCCCATTCGAAGGTGCGGAAGGCGGCCCGTGCCGTCCCGCCGCCCGGAAGAGCGACGGGCCGCTCGAAGCTCTGCGGCCCCTCCGCGCGGTCGCCGCGGGCCCGGGCCGCCGCGAGGCCGAGCGCGGCGTCGTCCGTCCGCAGCGCGGCCCGGTCGAGTCCCTCGCCGTCGCGGGCGAGCGCCGCGCGGTCTCCCGCATTCATCGCGGTCTCGGCCACGATCCCGAGGAGCTCGAGGTAATCCGGGCCGAGGATGATGGTGAAATTGGCCGTGCCCTTGGCGGCGCTGTGGAGGCCGCGCGGCGCCAGGGTGAAGCCGATGCTTTCCCAGGACCGAGCCGCCCGGTCGAGGTCGCGCACGAGGATGACGACGTGGTCGAGCCCGGAAAGGTGCGTGTCCGCCATGGCGGGGCTTTGGAGCATGGCGGGGCTTCCGGCACAAACCCTTTTCGGCTTTCATCCGCGGGCCGGACGGAGAGCCGGACCCGAGGAGGATCGTCACGTGAGAGCTATCCTGGCCGCAGCGGCGCTCGTCTGCGCGCTCAACGCCGCCCCGGCCGTCGCGCAGACGTCGCCCCTGATCGTCGAGAAGAAGGTCTTCGAGCTGCCGAGCTACACGACCGAAGGCGGGCAGACGATCAAGAACGTCCGGATCGGCTGGGAGAGCTACGGCACTCTCAACGCCGACAAGTCGAACGCGATCCTCATCACCCATTTCTTCTCGGCGACGAGCCATGCCGCCGGGAAGTACGCCGCGAGCGACGCCGTTCCGGGCTACTGGGATGCGATCATCGGACCCGGCAAGGCGATCGACACGGACAAATACTTCGTCCTGTCGTCCGACACGCTCGTTAACCTCAACGCCAACACGCCGAACGTGGTCACGACCGGACCGGCCTCGGTCAATCCGGACACCGGCAAGCCCTACGGCCTCTCGTTCCCGATCGTGACGATCCGGGACATGGTGGGAGTCCAGAAGGCGCTCGTCGACACGCTCGGGATCAAGAAGCTGCGGGCCGTGGTCGGCGCCTCGATGGGTGGGCTCCAGGCTTTCGAATGGGCCGTGAACTACCCCGACGCGATCGAGCGCATCGTGCCCGTGATCTCGGCCGCGGGCGGCGACGCCTTCCTGACCGCCTGGCTCGATGTCTGGGGCCAGCCCATCAAGCTCGATCCGAAATGGAACGGCGGCGATTATTACGGGCGCGAGGCGCCGAATGCCGGACTCGCCGGCGCCCTGAAGGTCGTCTCGCTTCATGCGAACCAGGCCGATTGGGCGAACGCGACCTTCGGGCTCGCCCCCGCGGCGCCCGCGAAGGCGCCCGGCGCCGCGATGGACAACCAGTTCAAGATCGAGGCGGCGCTCGAGGCCGGCGGCAAGGCCCGGGCCGCGGGCGCGGACGCGAACCACTTCCTCTACCTCGTGAAGGCGAACCAGCTCGCCGCCGCCGATCCCGCGAAGGTCAAGGTTCCGACCCTGCTCGTCTCGAGCCCGAACGATCTCGTCTTCCCGCCGGCCTGGGTCGAACGGACGGCGGGCGCGATCGCGGCGAACGGCACGAAGGTCCAGCGCGCGAGCGTCGCGGGCCCGAACGGTCACCTCAACGGCGTGCTGCACATCAATCAGGCCGGGCCGGCGATCGCCGAGTTCCTGGCTCGCCCGCTCACGAACTGAGCCGGCTCCGTCGCGCTCCGGCCCTCGAGGGCCGGCGCCTGGCCTACTGGGCGCTTGAGCCCGAGGTGATGGCAGCGGTGTTCCAGATCACGCCGGGCGGCTGCGCGGCGGCCGGCGCATCGTCAGCCTCGTCGCGCTTCGCGGTCTCGAGCGTGCCCTTCTTCTTCGCGGCATAGTAGTAGCCGCGGGCGTAAAAGGAGACGGCGCGATCGAAATTGCCGCCCGCGGTGCGGTAAGCGCCGGCGAGATACTTGACGGCGTAGGTGAGGTTCGTCTCCGCGTCCAGAAGGCCTGCGGGCCCGCCCGTATAGCCGAGGCCGCGCGCCGTCGCGGTCTTGATCTGCATGAGGCCCATGGCGCCGCCTTGCCCGACGGCGCGCGGGTTGTACTTGCTCTCGCGGATCACGATCCGATGCACGAGCGCTTCCGGCACGCCGTTGAGCTTCGCGTGATGACGGATGCGCGCGTCGAGCGCGGATCGCCCGCTGGAGATCGGCGGCTCGGACGCCTCGACGGTCGGCACGGAGGGCGCGAAGGAGCCGAAGAGCGAGCTGAGGAGGCCGCCGCCGGAGGACGGGGCCTGAGCGGGCGCGGTCGCCGGTACGTCCGGCAGCGCCGCGACCTGCGGCTGAGGTGCGGCGGCGGCCGGCAGCGCCGGGCGCGGCGGCGGCAGCACGGCGAGGCTCGGGGCGGCGGTCGCGGCGTCCTCGGCCGTCGCCGGCACTTCCTCCGGCAAGGAGGGCCGCAGCGGCGGCAGCACCGCGACGGCGGGCCCGAGGCGGGTCCCGCCGAGATCCGTGCCCGGCAGGGCGGCAAGCCGGATCGGCTCCGCGGCGGCGGACGGAGCGACCGCGGCGAGCGCCGAGGCGCCGCCCGGCGCGGACCGGAGCGGCCCGTCGAGATCGGCGTCCGGGATCACGGGGCCGACCGCCCCGGCGAGGGCGGACGCGCCCTCGACGATCGTACCCGTCGCGGCCGGGAGCGCCTCGGCCCTGGCGGGCGGCAGGATCGCGACGAGCCGGGTGCGGGGCGCGACCGCTCGGCGAGACGTCACCATCGCCTCGTTCGGCGCTTCGCGCATCGCGTATTCGGCCGGTGCCGCCCCCTGCGCCCAAGCGGGGGACGTCAGGCCGGCGACGGCGAAGCTCACGAGCGCGAATCGGTTCAGCATTAACGAAAGGTCTCGATCCAACGGCCCGGACGCTCCGGGCGGAATGGGGCCGGAAGGTGGCAGGTTGCCCCAATTCGGGCAGCCGGGGCGGCCGAGAGAGCGACCCCGTGGCTTTCGAGTGACACTCGGACCCGAGACCGGCCGGGTCGCGGATCAGCTCGCGCCGAACAGATCCGGCCGTCGCAGCTGGAGCGCCTGGAGCAGCACCAAGGCCTTGACGTCGGCGAGGCGCCCGTCCTGCGACCAGCGGGCGAGCTCGTCGAGCGAGACCTCCTCGGCATGCACCTCCTCCATCTCGGAGGCGAGCCCGCCCCCGGGACCCTGGCGATCCGCCGGGCCGTAAGGAGCAAGATAGAGATGCATGCGCTCGGTCGAGATGCCGGGCATCGTCCAGACGGTCGCCACGAGCTCGAGCTGGCCCAGCGCCAGCCCGGTCTCCTCCAGCGCCTCGCGCCGCGCGCATTCGGCCGGATCGTCGCTCTCGAGAAGCCCGGCCGCGACCTCCGCGATGTCGCCCGCGCCGACCTGGTGCAGCACGGGCGCGCGCAGCTGCCGGATCACCGTCGCGACGCGGCGCTCCGGATCGTAGGGCAGCACCGCGACCGCGTCGCCGTGATGCTCGATCTCTCGCCGCATCTCCTGGCCGCTCGCCGTGCGTACTCTGGCGACGAACATCTTCGCCCAGCCGTCATGGACGGTCTCAAGCGCGGTGATGGCAGGTGTCATGCAGCGTCCTGTTCGGGATCTCCTTTCGTCCTGCGTCGCCGCAGGTCGTCCTGCAACAGCTCCGTGTTGAGCGCGAAGGCCGCCATGGCGCCCTCCCCGGCCGCCACGATCGCGAACTTGACCCGCCGCGACGCATCCCCGGCCACGAACAGGCCGGGGACGTTCGTGCGCTCTCCGGGACCGGTCTTGACGGCGCCCGTCTCCCCGAGGTCGCAGCCGAGCATGTGGGCGAGCGGCGGGGTCCGGCAGGCCTCGAAAGCGTAGAAAAGCGCGCGGCGCGCGATCGCGCGGCCGTCCGCGAGCCGCACCCGCGCGAGGCCGTCGCCGTCCGGGTCGCCCTCAAGCGCGGCGACGGGCGCCTCTTCGACCGCGATGCGATGACGGGCAAGCTCGTGGCGGTCGGCGGCGGACAGCTCGGACGGCCCGTCGGTGAGAAGGAGGATGTCGGACGTCCAGACCGTCATCTCGAGCGCCATGGCGCGGCCCGAACGGCCTCGCCCGTAGGCGATCACCGGCTCGTCCCTGTGCTCCCAGCCGTCGCAGTAAGGACAGGGGTAGACGCCCCGGCCGTAGAAGCGGCGGGCGTCGGGCAGGTCGGGGCAATCGTTCTCGAGCCCGGTCGCCAGGACGAGCTTGCGGCTGCGGACCCGCTCGCCGTCCGCGAGCTCGACCTCGAACCCGTCTGGCAGCGTGCGCGCCGCCGTGACCTCGCCCTCGCGCAACGTCACGCTCGGATAGCGGGCGACGTCCTCGCGGGCGAGGCGACGCAGTTCCGCCGGCTCCGTGCCGTCCCGGGAGAGAAAGCCGCTCACCCAGCGCGACCGCGCGTTGCGCGGCTGGCCCGCGTCCACGAGGAGGACGCTGCGCCGGCAGCGACCGAGGAACAGGGCGGCGTTGAGCCCGGCCGGGCCGCCGCCGACGATGACCGCATCGAGCATGAGGGAACTCCGGGCGCCGCGCTGGCCCGTTTAAGCCCGCGGAGGCGCCGGCCGTTCC
>JAFAPJ010000275.1 GCA_019247255.1 Methylobacteriaceae bacterium
AGGCGTAGCCGACCGCGACCGAATCCGTGAGCGGCAGGTAGGACAGGGACACGAAGCCGGAGAACATCCCGGCGCTGCCGATGAGGCCGCGCAGGATGTGCCCGCGCAGGTTGTCGGTTCGGACCGAGGCCATGAGGTTGCCGCCCCAGGAGAGCCAGAGCAGCAGCGGCACGAGCGCGAAGGCCGAGCGGAAGAACACGATCTCGCCGATCGGGTAATCCGGGCCGAGCCACTTGATGCCGGCCGACATGACCGTGAAGGCGAGCGCCGCCAGGACTTTGCAGGCGATGCCGGCGATCGGGTTCGCGTCCGGCCGGAGCGGCTCGGTCAGCGCCGAATGGGGCTCCGCCGTTCCGGAGCGTGTCGCTCCGCCGACCGGGCTCATGTGAACAGGTCGAGCTTCTCTCGGATGCCGAGCGCATCGATCTCGGCGAAGAGCCCGCCGGCGATGCCGTCCGGCCGGGCCGGCGCCTCGGCCGGATCCGCCGTCGCGAACTCGACGAGCTCCATCGGCTCGACGGGCGCGAAGATGAGATCGTCGCGCAGGAGCTCGAAGCGCGCGACGGCCGGTCCGCGGTCGACCCTGGCGCGCTCGTCCTGCGCGAAGGGCGCCAGCAGCTCCTCCAGGCCCCGCAGGAGCCGCAGCGCGACGCCCGTCCGGGACGCCGCCTCCGTTTGCACGCCGCAGGCCGCGTAGATCTCGGTCGCGCTGCCGTCGAGAAGGTCGCAGAGGCCGGGATCGGCGCCGGATTCGCGCAGCGTCCAGGCCGCCTCCTGCACGCGCTCGCTCGCGTCGAGGACGAGCGCGGTCGCGGTTTCCAGCTCGCGCACGAGGTCGCCGAAGCCGTCGAGCCCGGCCTCGTCGGCGGACGCTCCGATCTCCGCCATCTCGCGTCGGGCTCGCGCGAAGGCCCCCATCATCTCGGCCAACACCCGGCGGTCGGCACGGTCCTCGATCAGCGGGAGCCGCGACGAAACGCCCCGTTCGATCCGGGCGATCGCCTCGAGCAGCATTCCCGTGTCGCGCGCGCGGCTGCGGCGCGCGTGCTCGGCCAGGAACCAGCGGCCCCGGTACGATTCGGTCAAGGCCGCTTCGATCGCGTCGAACTCGCTCGCCGCATCCTGAGAGGCCATCGGATCAGCCATGAGCGCCCGCTCCGGGTCGCGTTTCGGACAGAAACACGCTCTCGATGAGCCTAGCGCCGCGATGGTGAAGATTGCGTACCCGCGCCAGTCTCTCGCTCAACCCCAGAGCGAGCGCGGTGCGGGCCGGATCACGCTGCCGTCGTAGGCGAGGCCGTCCGGCCGGTCGTGCGCGAGCAGCAACGGACCGTCGAGATCCACGAAGCGGGCGCGGGGCGTCGCGAGAAGCGCCGGCGCCATCGCGAGCGAGGTCCCGAGCATGCAGCCGACCATGAGAGCGTAGCCCAGCGCGTGCGCCTCCGCGGCGGCGGCCAGCATCTCGGTCAGGCCCCCCGCCTTGTCGAGCTTGAGGTTTACGGCGTCGTAGCGGTCGCGAAGGGCCGCGAGGTCGTCGCGGACGTGGACGCTCTCGTCGGCGCAGATCGGCACGTCGCGCCGCACGCGCGCGAGCGCCGCGTCGGCGCCGGCCTTGAGCGGCTGCTCCACAAGCGCGAATCCGGCCTCGGCGCAGGCCGCGAGATGCGCCTCGAGGTTCTCGTCCGTCCAGCCCTCGTTGGCGTCCGCGATGAGCGTCGCCGCCGGCGCGCCGGCGCGGACGGCCCGGATGCGCGAAAGGTCGCCGTCGGGCGCGCCGAGCTTCACCTTCAGGATGGGCCGGTCCGCGGCCTTCTCCGCGGCGGCCCGCATGGCGTCCGGCGCGTCAAGGCTCAGCGTATAGGCGGTCGTGACGGGAGGAACGCGGTCGAGCCCGGCGAGAACATGGGCCGGCACGCCCGTCCGCTTGGCTTCGAGATCCCAGATCGCGCAATCAAGGGCGTTCCGGGCGGCGCCGGCCGGCATCGCGCCTTGCAGCTCCTCGCGTCCGAGGCCGTCAGCGAGCGCGCCCCGCATGCCCTCGATCGCGGCGGTGACGCCCTCGATCGTCTCGCCGTACCGGGCATAGGGCACGCATTCGCCCCGGCCGACGAGGTCGCCGTCGCGCAGGGTTGCGGTGACGACCACGATCTCCGTGCGCGAGCCGCGCGCGATCGTGAAACGGCCGGCGATCGGAAAGCGCTCTACCGCGACCTCGAGCCTACGCGTCACGCTCCACGCCTCCGCGGGCCGTCCTCGACTTGCGCCCCGCGAGCGCGCTAAACCCTGGGCACGGGGATGCCAAGAGGCGCACGGACTTGCAGCGCGAGATGACGGCGGATCGGCCGCGGGCGGAATCCGAGCGCTCGGGCGACGGCTTCCGCGCCTGGCTCAGCGGCCGTTGGACGGTCGAGAACGCGGCCGACGTCGAGCGCGAGATCGGGGGGCTCGTCGCGTCCGCGGGGGACGCCGGGCACGTCGTGCTCGACCTGTCGGCCCTCGATCGGCTCGACACGCTTGGGGCCTGGGTGCTCGACCGCACCCGCCACGAATTCGGGGCGAACGGGGTCGCGGCCGATTTCGTCGGGGCCAAGCCCGAACACCGCATCCTGCTGAACGAGGTCGCCTATCGCGGCTTCCAGCCTGAGCCCGTGAAGCGCAGCGCGACCTTCATGGACATCATGGCCGACACGGGCGAGACGGTCGTACGCGCGGGGCGCGATTTCGCGGCCGGGATCAGCACGCTTGGCGAGATGGTCACGGCCTTCGTGCGGGTCTGCGTCATCCCGGGCCGCTTCCGCTTCGCCTCGGTGACGAACCAGATCGAGCAGATCGGCTTTCGGGGCGTCCCGATCATCGTGCTGATCTCCTTCCTGGTCGGCTGCATCGTGGCCCAGCAGGGCATCTTCCAGCTCCAGCGCTTCGGCGCGCAGGCCTTCGTGGTGAACCTCGTCGGGGTGCTCGTGCTGCGCGAGCTCGGCGTGCTCCTCACCTCCATCATGGTGGCCGGACGATCGGGCTCGGCCTTCACGGCCGAGATCGGCTCCATGAAGATGCGCGAGGAGATCGACGCCCTGCGCGTGATGGGGCTCGATCCGGTCGAGGTCCTGCTCGTCCCGCGCGTCCTCGCTCTCGTGATCTCGCTGCCGATCCTGTCGTTCCTGTCCTCCATGGCGGCGCTCCTCGGCGGGGGCCTCGTCGCCTGGATCTACGGCGGCATCCCGCCCGAGGCCTTCCTGGTTCAGCTCAAGAACGCCATCGCGGTGAACACCTTCATGGTGGGCGTCATCAAGGCCCCGTTCATGGCTCTCGTCATCGGGGTCATCGCGGCGATCGAGGGCGTCGCGGTCGAGGGCTCGGCGGAATCGCTCGGGCACCACGTCACGGCCGCGGTCGTGAAGTCGATCTTCATGGTGATCGTGCTCGACGGCTTCTTCGCCGTGTTCTTCGCGGCCCTGAGGTACTGACGTGGCGGGCGAGCGCACCTTCGGCAGCCCGGGCGCCCAGCCTGAGCCGATCATACGGGTCCACGACCTCCAGGTCGGGTTCAAGGATCGGCTCGTCCTCAAAGGCCTCGATCTCGACGTCTATCGTGGCGAGATCCTGGGCTTCGTGGGACCCTCCGGTCAGGGCAAGTCGGTGCTGACCCGCACCATCCTCGGGCTCATCCCGAAGCGGGCCGGAACGATCGAGGTCTTCGGCCAGGACGTGGACGCGCTCTCCGTGCCCGAGCGCCGGGCGATGGAGCAGCGCTGGGGCGTCCTCTTCCAGCAGGGCGCGCTCTTCTCGGCGCTGACCGTCCGGCAGAACGTCCAGGTGCCGATGCGCGAGTATCTGACGCTGTCCGACCGACTGCTGGACGAGCTCGCCATGCTCAAGATCGAGATGGTGGGGTTGAAGCCGGACGCGGCCGACAAGCTGCCCTCCGAGCTCTCGGGCGGCATGATCAAGCGCGCCGCGCTCGCCCGCGCGCTCTCGCTCGACCCCGAGATCCTCTTCCTCGATGAGCCGACCTCCGGACTCGACCCGATCGGGGCGGGCGAGTTCGACGAGCTCATCGCCACCCTGCAGAAGACCCTCGGCCTCACGGTCTTCATGGTGACTCACGACCTCGACAGCCTTTATACGGTCTGTGACCGCGTCGCCGCGCTCGGCGACGGCCACGTCATTGCCCGAGGACCCATCGAGGAGATGCTCGCCTCCGATCACCCATGGGTTCGCTCGTATTTTCACGGCAAGCGGGCGCGCGCCGTGATGGGAACGGCTGCTGCCTGACGATCCATGGATACACGCGCCAACTACGCCCTTATCGGCATCTTCACCGTCGCGGCGATCGTCGCGGCTTTCGGCTTCGTCTACTGGTTCTCCGGAGCGGACCGCGCCCGCGCCCGCGTCGCCTACAAGGTCGAGTTCCAGGGCTCGGTCGCCGGTCTCGCGAAGGGGTCGGCCGTGCTGTTCAACGGCATCCGGGTCGGCGACGTGAACGAGGTTTTCCTCGACCGCAACCGGCCCGATCAGGCCTTCGCCAAGATCGACGTCTCGCCGGAGACGCCGGTCAATTCGAGCACGAAGGCGCGGCTCGACACGCAGATCCTGTCGGGCTCCGCGGCCGTCTCGCTGAACGGCGGCGCGGCCGACGCGCCCCCGATCGTAAAGCGCCCGGATGACGACCTGCCCGTGATCGTGGCCGAGTCCGGCGGCATCGGGAGCCTGCTCGAGACGGCCCGGCTGACGGCCGAAAAGGCGAACCAGCTTCTCGACAGCGTGCAGGGTGTCGTCACCGAGAACCGCGAGGCGCTGAACCGGACCGTGCGCAACGTGGAGGCCTTCTCGGACGTGCTCGGCAAGAGCGCACCCGGCATCGACCGGCTGATGAGCTCGCTCGCTCAGGCCGCCGACAATATCGGCCCGGTCGCGCAGAAGCTGCAGACGCTGACCGACAACACGAACGCCCTCGTGGTCTCGATCGACCGGCAGAAGGTCGCCAACATCATCACGAACGTCGACAACACGCTGCAGACCGTGAACGACAGCCGCGCCCGGATCACGAACATCCTGCAGGACACCTCGACGCTCATGCGCGGGCTCGCCGACACGGCGCCCAAGCTCGACCAGACGATCCAGGATGCCGGGAAGCTCGTCGCGGCGATCGACACGACGAAGATCAGCCAGGTGGTCGACAACACGCAGCGCTTCACGACGGCGCTCGCCAATTCGAGCCGCGACGTCGAGCAGACGGCGCGCAACGCGAACTCGCTCACCGCCAAGCTCGACGCGGCCGCCGGCCGGGTCGACGGGGTCCTGAAGGCGGCCGAGAACTTCCTCGGCTCCGCGGCCGGGGAGGAAGGCAAGAGCACGTTCGGGGCCGTGCGGCTCGCCGCGGAGTCGATCAAGCGGACGTCGGACAACCTCGACAAGCGCTTCACGGAGATCACCTCCGCGCTGACCCGGCTCGCCGGCACGGGCACGCGTCAGCTCGACGCCGTCGCGATCGACGCGCGGCGCACAATCAACACTGTCGGACGAGCTGCATCGAATCTCGAGCGAAACCCCTCATCCGTCATCTTCGGCGGTGGACGCGCGGCGATTCCCGAGTACAGCGGTCGGTGACGTCCCGACCGCTTGATGGATGCACCGATCCGTGTTCGCCGAGAGTAGCTTGCATCCCCGCGCGCGGCGGCCGCTCGCGGCCGCCCTCGTCAGCCTGGGGCTCGCGGCGGCCGGGTGCTCCTCCCCGCCGCTCCCCGCCTTCGACCTGACAGCGCCCCGAGAGGCTTTGCGCGGCGGAGTGCGCGGGCAGCTGGTCGTCGTCGAGCCCGTCGGCATCCAGCCCTTCGAGAGCGAGCGCATCGTCGCGAAGGATCCGGCCGGAACCATCAGCTATCTCGGCGGGGCGCAATGGGCGGACCGCCTGCCGCGGCTCGTACAGGCGAAAATCATCCAGACCTTCGAGAACTCGTCGCGCATCCGGGCGGTCGGTCGCCCGGGCGATGGCACCACGCCGACCGCGCAGCTGACGACGGAGATCAGGTCCTTCCAGCTCGATGCGGGCGCCGGCGAGGTCGAGGTCGAGATCTCGGCGAAGCTCATCGCGATCGGGTCCGGCCGGATCGAGACCGCCCGCATCTTCCGGGCGCGCGTTCCCGTGGGCTCCGCGAACGGGCCCGAGGTCGCGCAGGCGCTCGACCGGGCGCTCTCGACCGTCCTCGTCGACCTCGTGCGCTGGACCGGCACCGGGCGCTGAGCGCCCGCGGATGAGGCCGGGGCGCGTCCTCGTGACCGGGGCGACCGGCTTCGTCGGGCGGGCGCTCGTCGACAGCCTCGCCGCACGGGACATCCCGGTCACGCGCGCGCTCCGTCGCCCCACGAGCGGCAGCCCGCATCGCGACGTGTCAGTCGGCGAGATCGGCCCGGGAACGGATTGGCGCGACGCCTTGCGCGAGGTCGAGGCCGTCGTTCACCTCGCCGCCCACGTCCATGTCGCGCCGGAGCGCGCCGCCGGCGAGGCCGCCCTCTTCGACCCCGTGAACCGCGCCGGCACCGTACGGCTCGCCGAGGCCGCGGCGCAAGCGGGGGTCAAGCGCCTCGTCTTTCTGTCGAGCGCGGCCGTCTACGGGGTCGCGAGCCCGGGCCGCCCCTTCACCGAGGCCGATCGGCCCGATCCCGTGACGCTCTACGCGGCCTCGAAGCTCGCGGCGGAGCGCGCGCTCGCGGAGCTCGCCGAGGCGACGGGCCTGCAGGTCGTCGCGCTCCGGGCTCCGCTCGTCTGTGGTCCCGGCGTGAAGGGCAACCTCGCGAGCCTCGCCCTGCTCCTCGCCCGGCCGGTGCCGCTGCCGCTGGGCCGCCTTCGGAACCGCCGCACGCTCCTGTCGCTGCCGAACCTCGTGCGGGCGGTCGAGCTCGCTCTCGAGCGCGACGGCCCGGCCGGCTTCGCGCTCTACAATCTGGGGGATGCGGAGCCGCTCTCGACCGAGGCGATCGCCCGGGCGCTCGCGGCGGGGCTCGGCCGGACGCCCTGGCTCGTCCCGGCGCCCGTCGGGCTCGTCCGCGCCGCGGCCGCGGCGCTCGGCCGGCAGGGCCTCGCTGATCGACTCTTCGGAGACCTCGAAGTCAGCTCGCGCGCCTTTCGCGAGACCTACGGCTTCACGGACGTGGTCGCGACGGAGGCTGCGCTCGCACGATCCGCCCCGCGCTGACGAGCCTTGCCACCCGTGAAATGCCCGGCCGCCTCTGCTAGGGAGCGAAGCGAGGGCGCGCGCCGGGCGCGCCGGACGGGATTTGTGACGAGCCGCCGCCTCATCATCGTCGCGCACGACGTCGCCGCAACCGCGCTCGCGCTGCCGCTGAGCTTTCTCCTGCGCTGGGGCGGCGTCGAGTTCGGAGTTCGCCTTCAACCGATCGGGATCACCTGCGCGCTCGCGCTGCCCCTCGCGATCCTGGCCTATTGGGCGCTGCGTCTCGACCGCTCGCCCTGGAAATATGTCTCTCTCGCCGATCTCAACCGGATCGCGCTCGCCGTCGTGGTTCCGGCGATCTTCCTCGCGCTCGTCGACTTCCTGTCGCGGGGCGAGCTCATCGTGCCCCGCACGGTCCCGATCATCTACTGGCTCGTCCAGACGGCTCTCCTGGCCGGTCCCCGCATCGCCTATCGTCTCTACCGGGCGCGCCGCCGCGAGCGCAGGGCCGGGCGGCTCGACCGGGTGCCGGTCCTCGTCGCCGGGACGGACGACGAGGCGGATCAGCTCATCGGCCGCCTGCGGCGCGATCCGACGAACCCGCTCGAGCCCGTGGCGCTCCTCGCGATCAAGCCCCGGCAGGTCGGGGACCGCATCCGGCAGGTGCCGATCCTCGGCACGTTGGCGGAGCTCGACGAGGTGCTGCGCAAGCTAGACATCCGTGGCGTTCGTCCGCGCCGCCTCATCCTGACGCGCTCCGCGCTCCGAGACACGGCCGGCATCGACGAGCTGCTCGCCCGGGCGCGGGCGCTCGGCCTCGCGACCGTGCGGCCGAACGAGGGCCTGACGGATGTCGGCACCGCCGACGCGCCGCTGACGCTCGCGCCCGTCTCGATCGACGACCTCCTCGGCCGCTCGGCGCGCGAGCTCGACCTCGCGCCGGCTCGCGACCTCATCCGGGGCCGTCGCGTCCTCGTCACGGGCGCGGGCGGCTCGATCGGGTCCGAGCTGTGCCGGCAAATCGCGGCGCTGGGCGCGGCCGAGCTCATGCTCCTCGACCAGTCGGAGCTCGCGCTCTGGACGGCCGGCCGCGAGATCGAGGCCGCCTATCCGGCCCTGCCGCTCGCGCGCCACCTCGGCAGCGTCGCCGACGGGCCGGACCTGCGCTCGGCCTTCGCGCGCTTCCGCCCGCATCTCGTCTTCCACGCGGCCGCGCTCAAGCATGTCGACATCGCCGAAGCGCACGTGCTCGCCGCCGTTCGCACGAACACGCTCGGAACCGACGAGGTGGCGCGCGCGGCGACCGAGGCCGGCGTGATCTGCGCCGTCTTCATCTCGACCGACAAGGCCGTGCATCCCGTCTCCGTCCTCGGCGCCACGAAGCGCGCCGGCGAGCTCGTCTGGGGCACCCGGGGGCGGTCGGGCGGGATCACCCGATTCCTGTCCGTCCGGTTCGGGAACGTCCTCGGCTCGTCGGGTTCCGTCATTCCGCTCTTCACCGAGCAGCTGAAGCGGGGCGGACCGATCACCGTCACGCATCCCGAGGTCGAGCGCTACTTCATGACGATCCGCGAGGCGGTGCGGCTCGTTCTCATGGCGTCCGCGCTCGGGACGAACGGGCCCGACCTCTCGCCGACATTCGTGCTCGACATGGGGGAGCCCGTGCGCATCGTCGACCTCGCGCGCCGCATGATCCGGCTCGCCGGGCTCGAGCCGGACGTCGACATGCCGATCGTGTTCACGGGACTCCGGCCGGGCGAGCGGCTGACGGAGGCGCTCGAGTTCCGGGACGAGGCACTGGGCCCCACCACCATCCCGGGGGTGCGGGCGACGGATCCGAGCCTTCCCGTCGCCGAAATCGTGGAGGCGGCTCTCGCCGCGTTGCGTCAGGCCGCGACGCTGCGGGACGAGGGCGCCGCGCTGCGCGCTCTCGCGCGGCTCATCCCGGGCTACGCGCCCCACCTGCCGAGCGAGCGCGAGACCCTTCCGGCGGCGTGATCCGGCCGTTGCCGGCCCGGCCGACGCGAGCCGCTCTATTGGTTCAGCGACTGCGCGAAGGAGCGCAGGACGTCCGCCGTGCTGCTGAGTCCGCCCGCCTCTTCGGCCGTCGCGGCGACCGCCTCCTCGATCTGCTCACGCGTATGGTCCGCGGTGATGAAGAAGCGCAACCGCGCCAGACGCTCCGGGACGGCGGGATGCAGGATCGGCATCACGTTGACGCCGCGCTCGGCGAGCTTGGCCGAGAGCATTGCGGCCTTGAGCGATTCCGCCACGATGACGGGCGAGATCGCACGGCCGCGGCTCGTGCCCGTATCGAGCCCGTGCCGCTTCGCGCTCTCGAGAAAGGTTTCGCCGTTCTCCCGCAAGCGTGCGACGCGATCGGGCTCGCGAAGCATCACTTGCAGCGCCGCGAAGGAGGCGGCCGCGACGGGCGGCGACAGCCCGACGCTGTAGACGAACGCACCGACCGACACCTTCACGTACTCGATAAGGGCCGCGGAGCCCGCGAGGTAGCCGCCTGCGCCCGCGAGGGTCTTCGACAGCGTGCCCATCCAGATGTCGACGTCGCGCGGATCGACGCCGGTCTCCTCGTGGATCCCATGCCCGCGCCGGCCCAGAACCCCGAGGCCGTGCGCGTCGTCGACCATCAGCCAGGCGCCGTGCCGCTGCTTGATCTCGATCACGCGGGCGAGGTCCGGCCAGTCGCCGTCCATCGAGTAGAGGCCCTCGACGACGATCAGCGTCCGGGCATGCTGGCGGCGCTGCGCCGCGAGCAGGCCGTCGAGCGCGTCGAGATCGTTATGCGGGAAGGACCGCCGGGTCGCCCCCGACAGCTGGGCGCCAACCACCACGCTGTTATGGATGAGCTCGCCGTAGACGATGAGGTCCTTCGGCCCGAGGATCTGACCGATCACCCCGACATTCGTCGCATGGCCGCTCACCATGACGACGCAATCCTCGGCCGAATACAGCTCCGCGAGGCCGCGTTCGAGGTCGCGATGCGCTGGGCGCTCGCCGGCGACAAGCCGGCTCGCCGAGGTGGAGGTGCCGTAGCGCTCGATCGCGGCCTGGGCGGCCGCCGAGACTTCGGGATGGCCGTTGAGGCCGAGGTAATCGTAGGACGAGAAGTTCGTGTAGGTGCGGTTCCCGATCAGCGTCTCGGCGCCCGCCCGCTTCTCGTGAACCCGAAAGAACGGGCTCTCGAGCCCGATCACCGCCGCGAAGGATTGCTGCGTCCGGATCTCCTTGAAGCCCGGCAGCGTCGTGAAGTCGGTCGCCTCCCCGGGCAGCTTCGGCAGGGGCGCCTCGCGGCGCGCGGCCGCGCTCGGGACGGCCCCGGCCCGGCGGCGCGCGACATGGGCGAACAGCGCGTTCCGGTCGCCCTCGGACAGGCGACCGGATTTGCGATCGGTCACTGCAACAGGCCCTTCACACCCTGGGCGCGCGCGGTCACGGCTTCCATCACGGGCGCGAGCTCCTCGTCGAGCGCGATGCCGGCATGGCGGTCGTTGAGCGCCTGCGTGACGCGCGCCTCCTCGTCGCCCTGGCCCGACTGGACGAAGGAGATGAGATGCTCGGCGAGAGCCGGCGCGGAAAGCGTGCCGACCGAGCCCGAGGGCGGGGAGGGCAGCTCGAGGCGGTCCTGCAGCGCCGTCGCGAGCTCGATCGCCATGAGCGAATCGAGGCCCATCTCCGCGAGCTTCTTCGTCGTGCTGACGTCCTGGCGCGGCACCCGCAGCACGGTCGCGATCTCGCCGACGATGATCTCGACCACCTGCTTGCGAACCGCCTCCGGATCGCCGCTCGCCACGAGCGACCGGAGGTCGATCGAGCCCCGGTCCTCCTGTGCGATCGCGCCGCCCTCGCGCACGAGCCCCGCAAAGCTCGGCGAGGCGAGGGCGGGCAGACGTCGCGCGGCCGACCAATCGAGCGAGCCGACCGCGAGCACGGCGTCGCCGATCGAATCGGCGCCCCGCCCGAGCGCCTGCGCCATGAGGTCGAGCGCCTCGCGGGCCGGCATGGCCTTCACGCCGACGCGCTTGGCGAGCGCCTCCGCGAGCCCCTTCTGGCGGGCGAGCACGCCGACATCCGAGATCGCCCCCCAGGCGACCGCGAGGCCGGGCTTGCCGGCGGCGCGGCGCGCCCGCGCGAGACCTTCCAGATACCCGTTCGCCGCCACATAGGCGGCCTGGCCCGGATTGCCCACGAAGGTGGTGATGGACGAGAACAGCACGAAATAGTCCAGCGCGTCCTGGGCCGTCAGCCTGTCGAGCAGCGCCGCGCCCGCGACCTTCGGATTCAGGACCCGCGTGAAGGTCTCCTCGTTGAGGTTCGCGGCGAGCCCGTCCTCCAGCACCATGGCGCCGTGGATCACGCCGCCGAGCGGCGGCATGGTGGCCCGAACCTCGGCGAGCAGCCCGCCGAGAGCGTCGGCCTCCGCCACGTCGCAAGCGGCCGCCCTGACGTCCACGCCGCGCTCGCGCAGCATGGCCAGAACCGCGTGCGCCTCCTCGCTCGCCGGGCCGCTTCGACCGACGAGCACGAGGTGGCGCACGCCGCGATCCGCGAGCCAGAGCGCCGCCTCGAGCCCGAAGCCGCCGAACCCGCCCGTCACGAGATGCGTCCGGTCGGACGCGAAGCGGAACTCCGCCTCGCTCCGGTCGGAGACCGCTCGCGTGGGCGGACGGATCACGATCTTCCCGACATGCCCGGATTGCTGCATGAGCCGGAACGCGTCGACGACCTCCGTCCCCTCGTAGAGCCGGTAGGGCAGGGGCCGGAACGCGCCCGCCCCGACGAGCCGGATCACTTCGCCGAACACCTCGGCGGCCCGGCCCTGGTCGGACAGAAGCTGGTCGACGTCCACGCCGAAATCGCTGAGGTTGCGGCGGAAGGGCCGAAGGCCGA
>JAFAPJ010000337.1 GCA_019247255.1 Methylobacteriaceae bacterium
TCAACAGGAGCGTTTGCGTGTCCTACGAGGTTCCTCTCGGGGCGTCCCAGACGGCGAGCGCGCCGGCGGGCCTCGCCCAGCTCAACGAGCGCTCGCGCGAGATCTTCCGCCAGATCGTCGAAAGCTATCTGGCGACCGGCGAGCCGGTCGGGTCGCGCAACATCGCGCGCATCCTGCCGATGACGCTCTCGCCGGCCTCGGTCCGCAACGTGATGGCGGATCTCGAGGAGGCCGGGCTCATCTTCGCGCCCCACACGAGCGCCGGCCGGCTGCCGACGCAGGTCGGGCTGCGCTTCTTCGTCGACGCGCTGCTCGAGGTCGGCGACGTCGCGCAGGACGAGCGCGAGCGCATCGAGGCGCAGATCCGCGCGGCCGGCGGGCGGCAGAACTTCGAGACGACGCTCGTCGAGGCCTCCGCGCTCCTCTCCGGGCTGTCGCGCGGAGCGGGCGTCGTGGTGACGGGCAAGACGAACCCGTCGCTCCGGCACGTGGAGTTCGTGCGGCTCGATCCCGGCCGCGCGCTCGTCGTCCTGGTGAGCGAGGACGGCTCGGTCGAGAACCGCATCCTGGCGCTGCCGCCTGGACTGCCCGCCTCGGCGCTCGTGGAGGCCTCCAATTTCGTCAACGCCCGGGTGAGCGGCCGGACGCTCGGCGAGCTGCGCACCGAGATGGAGCGCCGAAGCGCCGAGATGAGCCGCGAGCTCGACGAGATCACCGCGCGCCTCGTCGAGCAGGGCCTCGCGACGAGCGTCGGCGAGGGCAACGAGCACCGCCAGCTTATCGTGCGGGGCCAGGCAAACCTCCTGGAGGACCTGCGGGCCGCCGAGGACCTCGAGCGCATCCGCCTCCTCTTCGCGGACCTCGAGACGCAGACGGACGTGATCGACCTTCTCACCCGTGCGGAAGGCGGCGAAGGGGTCCGGATCTTCATCGGGTCGGAGAACCGACTCTTCTCCATGTCCGGCTCGTCCATCGTCGCGGCCCCGTTCCGCGACAGCCAGCAGCGCATCGTCGGCGTGCTCGGCGTCATCGGGCCGACCCGGCTCAACTACGCCCGCATCGTCCCGATGGTGGATTTCACGGCGCGCGCCGTGTCGCGGCTCCTCGAGCGCTGAAGCGCCGCGGGGCGGAAACGCTCGGCCCGGTCAGGCGACCCGCCGGCCCGCGCGGTACACCTCGCGGGCGAACGGCGCCTCGTCCACGAAGGCGACCCGCACGAGGTCCGCGCGGCGGCCGGCCTCGATCGCGCCGCGGTCGGCGAGCCCTGTCGCGGTCGCCGGGTTCAGCGTCACGGTCCTGAGCGCTTCGGGCAGCGTGATCTCCGGCACGCGCCGCGGCAGGTCGAACGCCGCCATGAGGAGGCTCGCCGGCACGTAATCGGACGACAGGATGTCGAGGAGACCCTCCCGCGCCAATGTCTCGGCCGCGACGTTGCCCGAATGCGAGCCGCCCCGGATCACGTTCGGCGCGCCCATCATGACGGCGATCCCGGCCTCGCGCGAGGCGCGCGCGGCCTCGACGGTCGTCGGGAACTCGGCCATCGCCACGCCGTCCTGGATCGATTCGGCGACATGCTCGGGCGTCGTGTCGTCGTGGCTCGCGAGCACGATGCCGTGCTCGCCCGCGAGCCGCACGAGCGCCGCGCGGTGCTCGGCCGAGTAGCGGGCATGCGCGGCGAGCCGCGCCTCGACGAAGGAATCGAGCTCCGCCTGCGTGCGCGACACCTTGCGGGTGTAGAAGCGCTTCCAGGCGTCGAGCGACGCGAATTGCCGCTGCCCCGGCGTGTGGTCCATGAGCGAGATCATATGGGCAGGGAAGCGGGCGAGGAAGGCGGTGGCGCTCTCCAGCACGTCGGGCGAGGCCACCTCGCAGCGCAGATGCGTGCGGTGCTCGGCGCGCAGGACCCCGCTCGCCCGGCCGACCTCGAGCGCCTCGGCCAGGATCACGACGTCGGCGCCCACGGAGGCCGCGTCGTAATCGGAGCCGACCCGGAGCGAATCGAACACCGTCGTGATGCCGGAGGCCGCGATCTGCGCGTCATAGGCGACGACGGCGCTGACCGGGCTCCAGCGCACGCCGGGCCGCGGCGTATAATGGCTCTCGAGATTGTCCGTGTGCAGCTCGACGAGGCCCGGGATCAGCGTGTCGCCGCCGCAATTGATCGCGGCTTCCGGCGCCTCACCCTCGCCGATCTCGGCGATGCGCCCGTCCTGGCAGGCGAGCCAGCCGCGCTCGATCACCCGGTCCGGCAGGACGAGGCGCGCGCCGGCGAGCACGAGGGGCGAGGTCGGATCGGTCATCAAGGGTCCGGTCAGGCGGCGAGGGCGGGCGAGGCCGGCGCGAAGCGGGTCACGTCGACCACCCGGTCGACGAGCGCGCCGCGCACGTCCTCGTCGTGGAAGATGCCGAGCACCGCGGCTCCGGCGGCGCGGCGCTCGCGGATGAGCTCGACCACGACCGCGCGGTTGGCGGCGTCGAGCGAGGCGGTCGGCTCGTCGAGGAGCAGGATCGGCTTCTCGGCCGCGAAGCCGCGCGCGATGTTCACGCGCTGCTGCTCACCGCCCGAAAAGGTCGCGGGCGGCAGCCTCCAGAGGCGCTCGGCGAGGTTCAGGCGGGTGAGGAGCTCGCTCGCCCGGGCCCGGGCGGCGGCGGGCTCGACCCCCGCCGCGAGGAGCGGCTCCGCCACGACGTCGAGCGTCGCGACCCGCGGGATCACCCGCAGGAACTGCGTCACGTAGGAGATCGCCCGACGGCGCAAAGCCAGCACCCTCCGCGGCGGCGCCGCGACGATGTCGACGGTCTCGGCGCCGTCCGCCACCCGGATACGCCCGGCATCCACCCGGTAGGTGCCGTAGATCATCTTGAGGACGGAGGACTTGCCGGCCCCCGACGG
>JAFAPJ010000475.1 GCA_019247255.1 Methylobacteriaceae bacterium
CGTCTTTCCGCCGGCGGCGCTCGCCGAGGCGGAAGCGGCGCGGCCGGCGTCCCTCTCGCATCGGGAGGACTGGCGCGACCTGCCGCTCGTCACCATCGACCCGCCCGACGCGCGCGATCACGACGACGCCGTCCATGCCGCGCCCGATCCGGACGCGGACGGCGGATACGTGGTCACGGTGGCGATCGCCGATGTGGCCTACTACGTCCGGCCCGGCTCCGAGCTCGACCGCGAGGCGCTGAGGCGCGGCAACTCGGTCTATTTTCCGGACCGGGTCGTGCCGATGCTGCCCGAGCGCATCTCGAACGATCTCTGCTCCCTCGTTGCGGGCAAGAATCGGCCGGCGCTCGCGGTCCGGATCGTCATCGGCCAGGACGGCCGCAAGCGCCGCCACAGCCTGCACCGGATCACGATGCGATCGGCCGCGAAGCTCGCCTACGCGCAGGCGCAGGCGGCGATCGATGGGCGGCCGGACGAAACCACCGGGCAGCTCCTCGAGCCCGTCCTCCGGCCGCTCTGGGCGGCTTACGCGGCCCTCGCGCGCGCGCGCGACGAGCGTGGCCCGCTCTTCCTCGACCTCCCCGAGCGCAAGATCCTGCTGAAGCCCGATGGCTCCGTCGACCGCGTCATCGTCCCGGACCGTCTCGCCGCACACAAGCTCATCGAGGAGTTCATGATCCTCGCCAACGTCGCGGCGGCCGAGATCCTGGAGAAGGCGAAGGTCCCGCTCGTCTACCGGGTTCACGGCGAGCCGTCGCTCGAGAAGATGCGGGCGCTGGGCGACGTCCTCGCCTCGGTCGGGATCAAGCTGCCGAAGGCCGGCGCACTTCGCCCGGCCCTCTTCAACGGCATCCTG
This sequence comes from Methylobacteriaceae bacterium, assembly GCA_019247255.1. GTDB lineage: Bacteria > Pseudomonadota > Alphaproteobacteria > Rhizobiales > Beijerinckiaceae > Enterovirga. The sequence goes on from JAFAPJ010000475.1 coordinate 857, forward strand.
CGCCAGGCGGCCGGGACGCGGCACGAGATCTTCGTCAACGAGATCGTCCTGCGCTCGCAGGCGCAGGCCGAATACGCCGCGCTGAACGAGGGCCATTTCGGCCTCAACCTGCGCCGCTACGCCCATTTCACCTCGCCGATCCGCCGCTACGCCGACCTCGTGGTTCATCGCGGGCTGATCCGGGCGGGCGGGCTCGGCGACGACGGCCTTCCCGACGGCGCGACGCCCGAAGCGTTGGCGAAGGTCGGCGAGGACATCTCCCGCGCCGAGCGCCGCGCGATGGCGGCCGAGCGCGAGACGGTCGACCGGCTCATCGCCTACCACCTCGTCGACCGGGTCGGCGCGACCTTCGCGGGCCGGATCTCGGGGGTGACCAAATCCGGCCTGTTCGTGAAGCTCGTCGAAACGGGCGCCGACGGGTTCGTGCCGGCCGCGACGATCGGGGCCGATTACTTCCGGTTCGACGAGGCGCGGCACGCGCTGATCGGCGACCGGACGGGCGAGAGCTTCCGGCTCGGCGACCCGGTCGAGGTGAAGCTCGTCGAGGCCGCGCCCATCGCCGGGGCGTTGCGCTTCGAGATCCTGTCTGAAGGCGGGCGCGAAGCCCGGCCTTATCGCAAAGGGTCCGGCCGAGGACGGCCGGGCGGTCGCGGGCGCCTCGTCGACGGGCACGGGACCATCAGAGGACGAGGGCGATGATGCAGCGATCAGCCGGGCCGGCCGTGCTCCTCCCGTCCGAGAACGCGCCGCTCGCCATACGGCGGGGCGCGCTCGGCCGCTGCCCGGCTTGCGGCGAGGGCCGCATCTTCGGGCGCTACCTGAAGGTCCGGGACGTCTGCGACGCGTGCGGGACCGAGCTCCACCATCATCGGGCGGACGATTTCCCGCCCTACATCGTCATCTTCATCGTGGCCCATGTCGTCGGCTACGGCATCTATCTGACCGAGACCCGCTTCGCCGGCCTGCCTCTCGCCCTCCAGGCGGTGCTCTGGCCGGTCGTGACGGTCGGGCTCTCGCTCGCTCTCCTGCAGCCGGTGAAGGGCGCTGTCGTGGCCCTGCAATACGCTCTAGGCATGCACGGCTTCGGGCGGGCGCGAGCCGTCGGGGCAGGCGCGAATCGGGAGAGCGCAGGTTGAGCGACGAGCGGCTCGGACGCATTCAGGACTATCTGACGGGCGCGAAACGCGAGCGCACCACGCCGAACCAGCGTCCTCGGGACGCCGCCACGCTCATCCTGATCGACCGCACGGGCCGCGAGCCCAAGGTGCTCATGGGGAAGCGGCATCCCGGCCACAAGTTCATGCCGGGCAAGTTCGTCTTTCCCGGTGGCCGCATCGAGCCAGACGACCGGCGCATGCCGAGCGCCGACGAGCTCGCGGAGCCCGTGAGCCGTGCGCTGTCCGCGCGCCTCGTCGCCGCCGCGGCCGGGCGCGGCCGGGCGCTCGCGCTGACCGCCATCCGCGAGACCTACGAGGAAACGGGTCTCGCGCTCGGGACGCGCGTCGAGGCCATGCCGAAAGGCCCGGGCGAGCGCGCCTGGAAGCCATTCTTCGAGCTCGGGGTTCTGCCAGCGCTCGCCGCCATGCACTTCGTCGGGCGCGCGATCACCCCGCCCCGGCGGCCCCGACGATTCGATACCCGCTTCTTCGCCGTCGACCGAAGCGCCGTCGCGCACGAGGCTCCGGGCTTCACAGGTCCCGACAAGGAGCTCGTGGAGCTCGTCTGGGTCGAGATCGCCGAGGCTCGCCGGCTCGACCTGCCCCCGATCACCGTCGCGATGCTGGAAGAACTCGAGGCCCGGGCGGCCGCGGGCTTCGGGCACGATCTGCCGGTTCCCTTCTATTTCGAGCGGCGAGGACGTTTCCAGCGCGAGCTCCTGTGAGCGCAGGGCCCAAGGAGCGCGCCGCAGCGATCGCGGGGGCAATCTCCTGCGTCACGGCGGTCGGCATCGGGCTCAGCCTCTCGATCCCGCTCCTTTCTCTCGAGCTCGAGCGCATGGGGACCTCCAGCACGCTGATCGGGGTCAACACGGCTGTCGCGGGCGTGGCGAGCATCTGCGTCGTGCCCTTCGTGCCGCGTCTCGCTATTCGGGTTGGCGTGCTTCCGCTTCTCTGGGCCGCGGTCTTAGGGGGAGCGCTGAGCCTCCTCGGCTTCAAGCTCCTGTTCTCGCTCGCCTGGTGGTTTCCGCTTCGCTTCCTGTTCGCCGCCTGCCTCGGCACCCTTTTCGTGCTCTCCGAATATTGGATCAGCACGGCCGCGCTGCCGGAGCGGCGCGGGCTCGTGATGGGCATCTACGCGACCGTGCTGGCCGCGGGATTCGCGGTCGGTCCCGCCCTCCTCAGGGTCCTGGGGACGGAGGGCTGGCCGCCCTACCTCGCGGGCGCGGCCCTCGTCTGCCTCGCGACCGTGCCTCTCGCCCTGGCGGGCGGTCTCGCGCCGGCGCTCGAGGCCGGAGGACGGCGGAGCATGCGCTCCTTCATCTTTGCGGCGCCGACCGCCACGCTCGCGGCGCTCGTCTACGGAGCCATCGAGACGGGGGGCTTCGCGATCCTGCCTGTCTACGGCCTGAAGCTCGGCTTCCAGGCTCCGGATGCGGCTTTCCTGGTCAGCGTCGTGGCGATCGGCAACGTCCTCGTCCAGATCCCGGTCGGCCTCCTCTCCGACCGCATGGACCGGCGGATCCTGCTGCTCGCTATCGCTGTCCTCGGCGCCGTCGGGGCAGCTCTGCTGCCGCTCGTCGCCCAAGCGCCCGTCCTGCTACATCTGACCCTGGTCGTCTGGGGCGGGATCGTCGGCGCCCTCTATACGGTCGGCCTCGCGCATCTCGCGGCCAGGTTTTCGGGCGCCGATCTCGCGAACGCCAACGCGGCCTTCATCGTGCTCTACAATGTCGGGCTCGTGATCGGCCCGCCCGCAGTCGGCGGGGGCATGGATCTCGTCGATCCTCACGGCTTCGCGGGCTCGCTTGCCATCCTCCTCGCGTTCTATGCGGGCCTCGTCGCCTGGCGCCTCTCAGCCGGCCGAGCGCCGGCCGGGCGAAGCTCGGCCGCTCCTTGAACGGGACCCGCTCATCCGATACCGAACGGTGAACGGCCGCTGAACGCCCCGCGCAGGTCGCACGGGCCCGCTTTCACGCGGCGTCTCACCCCCGTGAAAGGCGAGCCTTCATGAGCAGCTCTTCCCTGGCCTTCGATGACAAGAAGCTCGACCTGCCCATCAAGGATGGAACGATCGGCCCGAAGGTCGTCGACATCTCGAAATTGTACGGCGCTACGGGAGTTTTTACTTACGATCCAGGCTTCACGTCTACGGCTAGCTGCGAATCAAAGATCACCTACATCGATGGCGATGAAGGTGTGTTGCTGTATCGTGGGTACCCGATCGAGCAGCTCGCGGAGCATGGCGACTTCCTGGAGACCTGCTATCTCCTGCTGCACGGGGACTTGCCGACCGCGAAGCAGAAGGACGCCTTCGTCTACGACGTCACGCACCACACGATGGTGCATGATCAGATGAACCGGTTCTTCCAGGGCTTCCGGCGCGACGCCCATCCGATGGCCATCATGGTGGCCTGCGTCGGAGCGCTCTCGGCCTTCTACCACGACTCGACCGACATCTCGGACGAGACCCAGCGCATGGTCGCGCAGATCCGCATGATCGCCAAGATGCCGACGCTGGCAGCCTGCGCCTATAAATATTCGATCGGCCAGCCCTTCGTCTATCCCAAGAACGAGCTGGACTATACGTCCAACTTCCTGCGAATGTGCTTCGCGGTGCCGTGCGAGGAGTACAAGGTCAACCCGATCCTGTCGCGTGCGCTGGATCGCATCTTCATCCTCCACGCGGATCACGAGCAGAACGCCTCGACCTCGACGGTTCGGCTCGCGGGCTCGTCCGGCGCCAATCCCTTCGCCTGCATCGCGGCCGGGATCGCCTGCCTGTGGGGTCCGGCGCATGGCGGCGCGAACGAGGCGGCGCTCAAGATGCTGGCCGAGATCGGCCGGCCCGAGAACATCCCGAAATACATCGCCAAGGCGAAGGACAAGAACGACCCGTTCCGCCTGATGGGCTTCGGCCACCGGGTCTACAAGAACTACGACCCGCGCGCCCGCATCATGCAGAAGACGGCGCACCAGGTGCTGACCGAGCTCGGGATCAAGGACGATCCTCTGCTGGACGTAGCGATCGAGCTCGAGCAGATTGCCCTCAAGGACGAGTACTTCGTCGAGAAGAAGCTTTATCCCAACGTCGATTTCTACTCGGGCATCACGCTGAAGGCGATGGGCTTCCCGACCTCGATGTTCACCGTGCTGTTCGCGCTCGCCCGGACCGTCGGTTGGATCGCGCAGTGGAAGGAGATGATCGAGGACCCGTCCCAGAAGATCGGGCGTCCGCGTCAGCTCTATATCGGGGCGCCGCGCCGGGACTACACGCCGGTCGGCCAGCGCAGCTGAGGGGCCGGCTCTTCAGGCGGCGTCGCGGCGCGCCATCGCGGCGATGACGATCGAGGCCGCCCGCTCGGACGGCGTCGTCGGCCCGCCGGATTCCATGATCGCGTCGAGGCGGCCGAACGCCTCGACCTGCCGGCGCCGCTCGGGCGTGTCGGTGAGAAGCGGGAGGAGCGTGTCGGCAAGCTTCTTCGGGGTGCAATCCCATTGCACGCGCTCAGGCACGACGTTCTCGCCGAGCACGAGGTTCGCGAGCACGATCGTGGGCACGCGGATCAGGTACTTGAGCTGCTCCTCGAGCTTCGAGACCTTGTAGGCGACGACCATCGGGACGCCCGCGAGCGCGAGCTCGAGCGTGACGGTACCCGATGCGGCAAGCGCCGCGCGCGCTCGACGGAAGGCGGAAAGCTTCGCGGCTTCACCCGTTACGATCTCGGGCGTAACCATCCAACG
>JAFAPJ010000493.1 GCA_019247255.1 Methylobacteriaceae bacterium
GGGTCACCGGAACCGGGTTCACTAGCGCGCCGTCGACGAGCCAGCGACCGCCGATCCGCACCGGATCGAAGACGCCGGGCAGCGCATAGGAGGCGCGCAACGCGTCGACGAGCGAGCCGCGGGTCAGCCAGATCTCGTGGCCCGTGATGAGCTCGGTCGCGACCGTTGCGAAGCGCAGCGGCAATTCCTCGATGCGCATGTCGCTGAGGTCGCGGTCGAGGAGCTTCCGGAGCCGGTCGCCGCCGATGAGCCCCGACCCGCCGAGGTGGAAATCCAGGAGGCCCATGATCCGGCGCTTCGTCATGGAGCGCGCGAAGTCCTCGAGCTCCGCGAGCTTGCCGGCCGCGAGGCAGCCCCCGACCACCGCCCCGATGGAGCAGCCCGCGATCACGTCCGGCCGGATGCCGTTCTCGAGAAGGACGTGGAGGACGCCGATATGCGACCAGCCGCGCGCGGCGCCGCCGCCCAGGGCTAAACCGATCTTCATGCGAGGCCTCAGCGCTGGATCCGGCCCGAGCGGAGGGTTTGCGGAGAGGGCGGGCTCGTGATGCGCGCCGCGGCGAGTGAGGCCTTCGAAGAGCATCCGGGCGGCTTCGTCAATCAGAGGCAGCCGACCTAGCATCACCCCCGTGAAGGTCGCGTGAATCGGGCGGTCAGCCGGGCCCGGCCTCGTCCGCCATGAGGAGCCGGGCGTCCGGGCCCGCGCCGGATACGACGCGGTAGAAGCAGCTGCGTCGGCCCGTATGGCAGGCGCCGCCGTCGCCCCCGACCCGGACCTTGATCCACACCGCGTCCTGGTCGCAATCGACCCGCATCTCGACGACGTGCTGGATCTTCCCGCTCGTCGCACCCTTGCGCCACAGCTCGCCGCGGGATCGGGACCAATACCAGGCCTCGCCCGTCTCGAGCGTGAGCGCGAGCGACCGCGCGTTCATGTGCGCCACCATGAGCACCTCGCCGGTCCCGGCCTCGGTCGTCACGCAGGTGACGAGCCCGTCGCGGTCGAACCGGGGGGTCAGCTCCGTCCCTTCCTCCAGCGCAGGCTTGGGTCCGGGCGGCGGAAATGCTGCAATGGAGGACGTGCTCTCGTGATCGCTCATCGGCTCGCCTATATCGGGGCTTCGGACGCGCTCGCAACGAGCCACGGCACATGCTGAACGACATCTACAATCGGCGTATCCTCGAACTCGCGGCGGACATCCCGCGGCTCGGGCGGCTCGCCAGCCCCGACGGCTCGGCGCGCGCCCATTCGCGCCTCTGCGGCTCGACCGTGACGGTCGACGTCGCGACGGACGGCGCCGTGGTCACGGATTTCGCCCACGAGGTGAAGGCCTGCGCGCTCGGCCAGGCCTCCTCCTCCATCATGGCCCGGCAGGTCGTCGGCTCGAGCCTCGCCGAGCTGCGCGAGGTGCGCGAGGCGATGCGGCGCATGCTGAAGGAGGACGGGGAACCGCCGGCGGGTCGTTGGGCGGACCTCGCCGTGCTCGAGCCCGTGCGCGACTTCAAGGCGCGGCACGCCTCGACGCTCCTCACCTTCGACGCGGCCGTCGAGGCGTTGGAGAAGGCCCTGGCGCGAGCCCCGGCCGGGACCAGCCCGGCCCATGCCTGAGGCGAGCCCCGCGCGCCGGGTCGCGACGGGGCTCATCCGCGCCTACCAGCTCACCTTCTCGGCCATCGCGGGCCGCACCTGTCGGCACCTCCCGACCTGCTCGGAATACGCCGCGGAGGCGATCGCGCGGCACGGGCTCTGGCCGGGCGGCTGGATGGCCTTTGCGCGGATCTGCCGCTGCGGCCCGGGCGGGACGGCGGGGCTCGACTTCGTGCCGCCCGTGCTGCCCTCCGCGGGGCGCTGGTACGCGCCCTGGCGCTGGGCGCTGTGGCGCGGGACGAGGGGGGAGCCCTGAGGGTGCGCCGTCCCGTCAGGGCGTCTTGACCAGCACCTCGATGTCGCGGTCGAGCCCGCTGTCGATGCGGAACTCGCGCGTGTAGACGTTGCCGCCGTTGCGGGCGATGAGGACGTATTCGCCCTCGGCGAGCGTCACGGTCGGAAATGAGCCGATCGCCTCGCGGATCACGTCGCCGCCGGGCGTGAGCACGCTGAAGGCGGTGCCCGCGAAGGCCTCGCCGCCCTGGTTCGCCACGAGCTTCAAGGTCACGGTCGCGGCCCGATGGTTGATCGTCGCCTCCGTGACCTTGCCGGTCTCGACCCGAAGGTCGACCCGCATGATCGCGTTCGATTCCCCATAGCTCGACACGACGTGATAGCCGCCCTCCGGCAGCCGGACGATCTCGCCGGGGCGCACCTTGGAGGCGACGAGGCGGCCCTCGCTGTCGCCGGCCTGCGGCAGGTAGATCGAGAACGTGACCCGGTCGGCCGGGATGGGTACGTCGCCGATGGCGCCCGCGAGCTTGAGGGCCCCGGCGTTGAGCGCGACCCTTTCGGAGGCGCCGGCGGCGCCCAGAGCGACGCGCTTCATCGCGCCCGCGAAGCCGTAGGCCGCGTGGACCGTGTAGGTGCCGGGCGGCAAGGCGAAGCTCGGGTTAGGGGCCGTCGACTTGGTCACGAGCCGCGGCGGCGCGCCCGGGTCGCCGTCCTGGAACACACGCCAGACGATGCCCGAATGGATGAGGCGCTGATCGTTCGCGAAGCCCGCGCTCAGCGAGAGCGTCGCGTCTGCCGCGCCGGCGGTGCCTGGCAGAGCAGGCGCCTGCGCCTGCGCCCCGCCGAGGCCGGCGAAAGCCGCGAGCGCGAGGGCCGCGAGCCGTCGGGCGCCGATCACGTCAGGGCGCCGCCGCCGTCCGCAGCGCGACCGGCTCCGGCGCGGCGCTGCGCGACGGCGCGATCTCGCGCACGAAGTCCGCGGCGGTCGCCGCCAGGTTCTCGGCCGAGAGCGGGCGGAAGCGAAACTCGATCCGGTGATGGCCGGCCCCGACCTCGACGCCGCGGAACAGGAGGTTCGCCTTCAAAATGGTGACGGGCTTGCCGTCCACTCTCGCCTCCCAGCCCGGATAGTAGATGTCGTGGAGGACGACCACGCCGCTCCGGTCGGTATCGACGTCGAGTGAGACGGCATTGCGGCGATAGTCGCGGATCGCGACCGTCGCCCGGACCGGGGTCGTCGCGCCGTCCTCGCCGGCATCGTCCCGCGGCGTCTGCGCGCCGTCCTGGTTGGCCTCCGTGTCGACCAGGACGGCGTGGCGCCGGTCGAATTCCGGGATCTCGCCGTGGCTGAGGACGGCTTCCGCATCGACCGGCACCACCTCGCTCGCGAAATAAGCGCGCGGCGCGGCATCCTCCACCCGGTACACCCACATTCCCTCCGCCCCGTAGAGGAGCTTCGCGTCCCGCAGGCGCGGGAAGTGGCGCGGCAGGCGTTCGACCGGGCGGTCGAGCACGAGGTATTCGAGCCCGAGAAGCCGCGCGAGCCGGCAGCGATAGCCCCGGAATGTGCCAGGAAACTGGCGCAGGTTCGGATCCACCGCGTTCTCGCCGGGGCCGACCGCCTTCTCGTAATCGGCGAGGCGCAGCGGATTGTAACCGATCGTGTCCTCCAGTCCCAGCATCATGGAGGCGTTCTGCCAGCCGCCGCCGAGCCCGAGGACCTCGACCCGGGGATGCTCGCCGCGGGCCTGTCTGGCCGCGAGCTCGGCCTGCAGCACCCGCAAGCCCGCGAGCTGCGCCGCGGGCAGCCCCTGGAACACGGCGTAGCGCTCCGCCGGCTCGGCGTTGAGCGCGGAGGCGGCGTTGCGCCAAGCGAGCTCGCCGCCGGTCGCCAGGGTGAGGAGCGAGGCGGCCACGAGGCGCGAGCGGGTGTCCCGCGCGAGCCGGCCGAGGCCCCAGGCGAGGGCCGCGGCTCCGAGCAGGGCGAGAGCGATCTCGCCCGCGGCCGGCGCCGTCTTGTGCGCCCGCAGGGCGAAGGTGAGGCCGGTCAGGATGCCGCCCGCGAGCAGCGAGATCGCGAGCGCAACCAGGATCGCGCCGCCGGGCGAGCGACGCAGCATCGACCAGCGCGGATTGCCCTCGAGAGCGTAACGATGGACCAGGTAGCCGCCCGCGAAGGCGAGCCCGATATTGATGAGGAAGCTCGCATCCGCCGGCCGGCGATAGAGGGCGACGCCCGGCAGGCTGTCGAACACGACGGAGAAGATCGGCGTGTAGCGGCCGACCGCGTAGAGGCTCGCGACGACCAGGAGGCCGAGGAAGAAGCGGAACTCGCGCGCGAGGAGCCGGCCGCCCGCGATCCCGTGCCAGAGGATGAGGAGCGCCGGCACGGTACCCACGAACAGATAGTTCGTGGCCCGGTCCGTCCAGGTGCCCTCGATCAGCGAGTGCCAGTCCGGACCCCAGTAATCGTAGGTCCAGCGCAGCGACCCGAAGACGTTGGCGAACAGCACGGTCGCGAAGCTCTCGGGCGGCAGCGATCCCATCGCGGCGACGCCGTAGCCGAAGGAGGGGCGGGTGGATGTCGCGAGGAATTGCAGGGTGAGGATCACCGGGACCGCCAGGATGGCCGCGCCGACGATCCCGGCCGTGAGGAGGATGCCGGCCCGGCGCAGGATGTAGCGCCCGGCCGCGTCCGACCTCGCCGCCTCGGCGGCGACGAAGGCGACGAGCGCGAGGCCCGACAGGAAAGCCACCTGGTCGCGGCCGACCACCATGACGCTCGCGACCGCCGCGAAGGCGACCGCCCGCCAATACGAGACCTTGGCGAGCGCTCCCTCCAGGAGCAGGAGCGCGAGCGGGAAGAGCCCGTAGCCGAAGATGATCCCGGTATGCTGGAGACGCGCGGAGGCGGAGCCGCCGAGCATGAAGATCGCGGCCGCGACGACCGCGCCTTCCGGGCGCCAGCCGCGGGCCCGGAACAGGGCCGGGAAGGCGAGGGCGCCGGGCAGGAGATGGGCGAAGACCACGAGGTCGAAGAGCTGCATCGAGGGCGCCGGCACGAGCCAGCCGAAGAGCAGCATCGTCGGCGTGAAGAGCAGCGATTGCGGATCGGCGACCGCCGGATGACCGCTGAAATGGTAGGGGTTCCAGAGCGGCAGCTCGCCGTCCGCGAGCGAGGCGCCGAGGAAGCGGAGCATCGGGAAGAAGTGGTTCTTCGAATCCCAGGGCACCACCGTGCCGCTGAGCGGCCAGAGGGCGGCCGCCGCGGCCCAGATCGCCGCGATGGCGAGGAGCGCGAGCGCGAGCTCGCGGCGCGTCCAATCCGGCGAGGGGGCGACCGTCGCGGGCAGCACCGGCCGCGCCGCCATGAAGCTGCGTCCGAGCCCGGACGACGACAGATCGGATCTCATGAAGTTTTCAGGCCCCAGCGCGCTGGGCCAGGCCACGCGCCATCGCCGCGCGCCGCATCGGCCCGCTCACCATCTTGGCTCCACGCACACCCGCCCCCTTGAGCCTTCCCGGCCCCCATGCCCTTGCCGCTGTCCCGGTCCCGCGTCCCGGGCTAGATGTGCCGGACAGCTTCGAGCGACCCGCTCCCTGACATCCCAGACGCCGCTCGGCGCTTGGGACCTCAGCAACTTAGCTCCATCGGCTGAAGGTGAGATGAACGATACCATCGCCCTGCTCGGCACCCGCCGCTCCGTCGCGCCCCATCTCCTGTCCGGCCCGGGTCCTGGCCCCGACGAGCTCGAGCGCATCCTCGCGATCGCGTCGCGCGTGCCCGATCACGGCAAGCTCGCGCCCTGGCGCTTCCTGGTGATCGGGCCTGAAGCCGGGCGTCGCATCGGCCGAGAAATCGCCGACATCATGGCGGCCGACGACCCGTCGACCCC
>JAFAPJ010000566.1 GCA_019247255.1 Methylobacteriaceae bacterium
GGGCCCCGCCCGACCCCGGTGCTCTGAACGACCTGGCTTGTTGGATTCGCTGGAGAACCGCCCATGAAGGCGATCACGTTTGTGACCCAGAAGGGAGGCAGCGGGAAGAGCACCCTGTGCATCTCCCTCGCTGTCGCGGCCCAGGAGGCCGGGCAATCCGTCTGCATCCTGGAGATGGACCGGCAGGCGACGGTGACCGATTGGTCCGAGCACCGCCGCGTCGAAACCCCGGAGGTCGCGCAGATCGACGCGACGCAGCTCGACGACATCATGACCCGGCTGCGCGATTCCGACTTCGACTACGTGTTCATCGACACGCCGGGCGTCGACAGTCCGGGCAGCCTCGCGGCGATCCGCGCGGCCGACCTCTGCGTCATCCCGTGCCGGCCGACCCCGGCCGATCTCCGCGCCTTCAAGCCGACGCTCGCCGCGATCTACCGGCTCGAGAAGAAGTTCGCCTTCGTGCTCAACCAGACGCCGCCACGCAGCTACCGCGTGCGGGACGCCTCCGACGGCCTGGCGGTGCTCGGCGTGCTGCCCGACGTCAACATCGTCATGCGCAACGATCACCAGGACGCGCTCGGGATGGGGCTCGGCGTGACGGAGTACAACCCCTCGGGTCAGGCCGCCACCGAGGTGCGCCGCCTCTGGTCCTGGATCGAGAAGCGCACGCAAGGATCGATGCCGTATGTCAAAGCCGCCTAAGCTCAGTCTCGCATCGATCGTCGCGGCCGCGGCTCCCGGACAGCCTCGCTCGTCCGGGGAGGTCGTCCAGCTTCCCACGGCGTCTCAGCCGAGCGCCGCTAACTCCCGGGGGACCTTGAAGGAAAGGGCGAAGCAGCTCTCGGTGTATCTCGAGCCGCCGGTTTATGACCAGCTCCGGGACATCGCCTATACGGAAAGGACGAAGATTCATCAGCTTATGCTGGAATCCCTCGACCTCCTCTTCAAGGCTCGCGGCGCCCTCTCCATCGACCAGCTCACCGACGGGCGCTGAGCGCCGCCGGCCCCCGTCGCGAAGAACCCGCCGGATCGACTCCGGCGGGTTCTTGCGTTTTGGGAAGGGTTTACCCGCAACGCTTACGGTGCCGCGCGAGAGACGCGGACCGGGACGTGAGCGCCCTCAACGAAGCCTTAAGCAAGCTCCGCCAATTGTCTCCGCCCGGATCGGGAAGGGCGGCGGCGAGGGCATGCGGGCGGAGCGGCGAGCGGGCGAGGGCGCCCGGGCAGCGGCACAGGCGGCGGCGCTCGTCGGTCTCGCGCTCGCGCTCGCGAATTGCGCCGGGCCGCAGACGGCCCGCCGGGGCGGCAACAAGTACGGCGTCGCGCCGAGCCCCAAGGTGGTCGCGGACGGGGAGCCCATCCCGAAAGGCGGCGGACGCGAGATGGTCGGCAAGCCCTACACGGTCGGGGGCCAGACCTACGTGCCGCAGGCCGGCCGCGGCTATGCCCGCGAGGGCTGGGCGTCCTGGTACGGTACCGCCTTCCACGGGCGGCTGACGGCGAACGGGGAGGTCTTCGACCGGCAATCGATCGCGGCCGCTCATCCGACGCTGCCCCTCCCGAGCTATGTTCGGGTCACGAACCTCGTGAACAAGCGCTCCATGGTGGTTCGGGTGAACGACCGCGGCCCCTACGAGCGCGGCCGGCTCATCGACGTCTCGGAGGCGGCCGCCGAGGCGCTCGAGTTCCGGCGCCGGGGCACGACCTATGTCCGAGTCGAGTATCTCGGCAAGGCGTCGCTCGCGGGCAGCGACGACGCGAAGCTCCTGGCGACGCTGCGCCTCGACGGGTCGCCGGCCCCCTACTGGAAGGGCCAGAGCCCGGTCATGGTGGCGAGCGCGCCCGTCGCGCCGCGCGACCCGGCGCCCGTGCGCGTCGCGGCCGTGCGACCGCCCGAAAGCAACGCGGGCGATCAGGAGGAGGAGGAGCCCGCGCCGCCACCCGCGATTCGGCGGAGCCTTGCGGCGAGCCCCCGCGTCAGCCCGGTCGCGGTCGAGGAAGCCGAGCTCGGCGAGGACGCCGCGCCCGAAAGGCCGGTCGTGGCCGCGGGGCCCGCCGTAACGCCGCCTCCGCGGCGTTCGGCCGACGTTCCGACGGCGCCGCCCCGGATCGCATCCGGGTCGGTCGGCCCGCCCGTCGAGCTCCTCCCCCCGCAGCGCCCGGCGCTCGCCGGCATCTACTGAGCCGGTCCTCCCGCGCCTTCGCGCGCGAGGCGCGACGTCGTCGGGTTGACGTCGCCGGAGCCATGCCGGCTAGAAGCCGCGTGGCCGCGCCCCGAGGATTGTTCATCACGCTGGAAGGCGGGGAGGGCGTGGGCAAGTCGACCCAAGCGGCCCGCCTTGCCGAGCGGCTGCGCGCCGCGGGCCGCGTCGTCCTGACGACCCGAGAGCCCGGCGGCTCGCCGCGCGCGGAGCGCATCCGGGCGCACCTGCTGTCGGGAGCCGCCGAGCGCCACGGCCGCTTCGCCGAAGCGCTCCTGTTCGCGGCCGCGCGCGCCGATCATCTCGCGCGGACGATCCGGCCGGCGCTCGCCTCCGGGGCCGTCGTGATCTGCGACCGATTCACGGACTCGACCCGCGTCTATCAGGGTGCCGTCGGCGAGGTCGCGTCGGAGCTCCTGTCAGCGCTGGACAGGGTTTCGACCGACGCGACGAGACCGGACCTGACGCTTCTCCTCGACGTGCCGACGGCGATCGGCCTCGAGCGCGCCCGGGCCCGCCGGACCGCCCGGGGCGAGGCGGAGGACCGCTTCGAGCGGGAGGACCGCGCCTACCACGAGCGGGTGCGGGAAGCATTCCTGGCGATCGCCCGGGCCGAGCCCGCCCGGTGCCGCGTCGTCGATGCGAGCCCCGAGCCGGAGGTCGTGGCGGCCGCGGTCTGGCGCGCGGCCGCGTCTGCCGTCAGGGTCGCGCGGTGAGCGAGATCGTCCCGCCTCATCCCCGCGAGCGCCACGCGCTCGTGGGGCACCGCGCGGCCGAGGCCGAGATCGCGGCGGCGCTCGCGGCCGGGCGCGTCCACCATGCCTGGCTGATCGGCGGGCCGCAGGGGATCGGCAAGGCGACGCTCGCCTACCGTTTCGCCCGTGCGCTCCTCGACGGCGCCGCGCGTGAGCGGCGGTCGAGCCTGGCGGTGGACGCGAGCAGCCGGACGGCCCGGCAGGTCGCTGCCCGTTCGCACCCGAACCTCATGGTGCTGGAGCGCCCGGCGGCGGATGGCGAGAAGGCCGCGCCGAAGACGATCCCGGTCGAGGCCGTCCGCAAGGCGCTCGGCTTCTTCGCCTCCACCGCAGCGGATGGCGGACACCGCGTCTGCCTCATCGATGCGGCCGAGGACCTGAACACCCACGGGCTCAATGCGCTTCTGAAGACCGTCG
>JAFAPJ010000608.1 GCA_019247255.1 Methylobacteriaceae bacterium
CGCTGGGCAAGGAGATTCTCGAGGAATATCCCCGCTCGCAGTGGTGGATGTTCGCGCTCGACGACGACCCGACGATGGCCGAGGTCGAGGCGATGCGGAAATCCTACGACGAGGCGAAGAAGGGGCTGGAAAGCCGCTTCCTCGACAAGGTCGAGAAGCTGCAGCGCGGCGACGAGCTGCCGCCCGGCGTCATGAAGATGGTCAAGGTCTTCGTGGCGGTGAAGCGGAAGATCCAGCCGGGCGACAAGATGGCCGGCCGTCACGGCAACAAGGGCGTCGTGTCGAAGATCGTGCCGATCGAGGACATGCCGTTCCTGGAGGACGGGACGCATGCCGACATCGTGCTGAACCCGCTCGGCGTGCCCTCCCGCATGAATGTCGGGCAGATCCTCGAGACTCATCTCGGCTGGGCGGCGGCCGGCCTCGGCCGTCAGGTCGCCCAGGCGGTCGACGCCTATCGGGCGGCGGAGCGGAACGCGGCCGCGGCGGGCGCCGGTTCCGGCAAGGGGGAAGCGTTGCGCACGACGCTGAAGGGCATCTACGACGGGTCGGGCCAGGAGCTCGACACGATGTCGGATGCCGAGCTCGCCGACATGGCGGAGAACCTGCGCCGCGGGGTGCCGATCGCGACTCCCGTGTTCAACGGCGCGAAGGAATCCGACATCGAGGCGCTGCTCGAGCAGGCCGGGCTCGACCGGTCGGGCCAGGTGACGCTGTACGACGGCCGCACGGGCGAGGCCTTCGACCGGAAGGTCACGGTCGGCTACATCTACATGCTGAAGCTGCACCACCTCGTGGACGATAAGATCCACGCGCGCTCGATCGGCCCGTACTCGCTCGTCACCCAGCAGCCTCTCGGCGGCAAGGCCCAGTTCGGCGGCCAGCGCTTCGGCGAGATGGAGGTCTGGGCGCTCGAGGCCTACGGAGCGGCCTACACGCTCCAAGAGATGCTGACGGTGAAGTCGGACGACGTCGCGGGCCGCACGAAGGTCTACGAGGCGATCGTGCGCGGCGACGACGCGTTCGAATCGGGCATCCCGGAGAGCTTCAACGTGCTGGTCAAGGAGATGCGTTCGCTCGGCCTCAACGTCGAGCTGACGAGCACCAAGCGGGCTGCCAACGAGGAGCTCGCGCCGCCCGCCGACGCCGCCGAGTAGCGGGGACATTTCCCGACGCGTCATTCCCGGGCTTGTCCCGGGGACCTCGATCGGAAGCGACGCACTCGTCCGATCGAGGTGGCCGGGACCAGCCCGGCCATGACACCGCAGAGTTTTTCAGACGCCTTGGGCGTCCACTCCGGCCGGCCGACGGCCGCTCCGGAGGAATGAGGAGAAGATCATGAACCAAGAAGTCATGAATCTGTTCAACCAGGCGGCCCAGCCTCAGAGCTTTGACCAGATCAAGATTTCGATCGCGAGCCCGGAGAAGATTCTCTCCTGGTCCTACGGCGAGATCAAGAAGCCCGAGACGATCAACTATCGGACGTTCAAGCCGGAGCGGGATGGGCTGTTCTGCGCCCGCATCTTCGGGCCAATCAAGGATTATGAGTGCTTGTGCGGCAAGTACAAGCGCATGAAGTACAAGGGTGTCATCTGCGAGAAGTGCGGCGTCGAGGTGACGCGCGCGCGCGTTCGGCGCGACCGCATGGGGCACATCGAGCTCGCGGCGCCCGTCGCCCATATCTGGTTCCTGAAGTCGCTGCCGAGCCGGATCGGTCTTCTGCTCGACATGACGCTCAAGGACCTCGAGCGCATCCTGTATTTCGAGAGCTACGTCGTGGTCGAGCCGGGCCTGACGCCGCTGAAGGACCGTCAGCTGCTCTCGGAGGAGGAGTATCTCCGGGCGCAGGAGGATTACGGGCAGGATTCCTTCACGGCGCTCATCGGCGCGGAGGCGATCCGCCGGCTGCTCCAGGAGCTCGACCTCGAGAAGATCGCGGTCGACATCCGGCACGAGATCTCGGTCACGACGTCCGAGCTCAAGCCCAAGAAGCTGATGAAGCGCCTCAAGATCATCGAGGC
>JAFAPJ010000182.1 GCA_019247255.1 Methylobacteriaceae bacterium
CGGCGAGGATGCCGGATACCCCGCATCCTTCCTGTCGGACGGCACGAGCGTCGTCACGCTGTGGCGGGCCGAAGATCCCGCCCGTGCCGTACCGTTCGACCGCAAGCGCCATGTCGGGCTTCACCACCTGGCGCTCGGCGTCGTGGATGCGGCGGCGCTCGACGCGGCCTTCGCGGCCGCGACAGCCTGGCCCGGGGTCGAGGTCGAGGTCGCGCCGGGGCCGACGCGCCCCGGATCCACGGCGCGTCACGCGCTGGTCCGCATCCCGGGCGGCATCCGCCTCGAGTTCTACGCTCTCGGGTGAACGCCAGGAGCCGAGGAGATCACGATGACGACGCTCATCACCGGAGCCAGCCGGGGCATCGGCTTCGCCATGGCTGTCCAGCTTGCCGCTCGTGGCGAGCGCGTCGTGGCGCTGAACCGCACGGCATCCCCGGAGCTCGCGACACGCGGCGTGCAGGTTCACGACGGGATCGAACTCACAGACGTCGAGGGCGTCGCCGCGCTCGCGGCCGGGTTCGTGCCAGGCTCGCTCGACCGGATCATCGCCAATGCGGGTCTGCGGATCGACGACGACTTCGCCGATTTCCGCCTCGACGACCTGCGCCGCCAGTTCGAGGTCAACGCGCTGGCGCCCTTGAACCTGGTCCGCGCGTTGGCGCCGGCGTTGAAGGACGGCGGCAAGGTGGCGCTCATCTCCACCCGGGTCGGCTCGCTCGCCGATAACGGCCGCGGCGGCGAGTTCGGCTACCGCATGTCCAAGGCCGCGCTCAACATGGCCGGGGTGAACCTCGCGCATGCGCTGAAGCCGCGCGGCATCGGCGTCTTCCTGCTCCATCCAGGCTTCGTGCGGACCGACCTGACCGGCGGCCAGGGGCTGATCGACGCCGCGGAATCTGCCGCGAAGCTCATCGCGATGACCGACGATCTCACGATCGCTGAGACCGGGAGCTTTTGGCATGCGATCGAGCGGACACGGCTGCCCTGGTGACCGAGCCGGCGCGAATCCGCCAGGCCTGTGCGCCCGCGACGGCGCATCTTGATTATTTCGTAACGACCGTTACATCAACTCGACCGTGGCGCGGACCGGCGGGTTGGGTTGGAGCGGGCGAGGTGGCGAGACCGAAAGGCATATCCACCGGGCGTGAGCGCCTGGCGCAGGCCGCAGGCCGGAGCTTTCGCGTCGGCGGCTATGGCGGTGCGGGCGTCGACACGGTGGCGCGCGAGGCCGGTCTGACCTCGGGGGCTTTCTATGCCCATTTCGGGTCCAAGGCGAACGCGTTCCGGGTCGCGCTTGTCGACGGTCTGCAATCCCTTTTCGCCGGCATCGAGCGCTTCAAGGCCGAGCACGGGGACAAGTGGCTCGAACCCTTCGTGACCTTCTATCTCGGCGAACGGCTCGCGGCCGAGCTCCCCGAGGCCTGCGCCTTGCCGACCCTGACGGCTGATGCGGCGCGCGCCGACGAGGAAACCCGTCTCGCCTACGAAACGGAGCTCGCCCGGATCGCGGGCGCGCTCGCGGATGGCCTCGGGGGCCGGCGCGCGCAGGCTCGCGCCTGGACCTTGATGGCGATCCTGTCAGGCGGGGCCGCGATGGCGCGCGCCGTCAAGGACGAGGCCGTACGGGCGGAAATCGTCGCATCCGTTCTGGCCGCCGCGAAGGCGGTCTGAGCCCCGGCGCGGCCGCGTTGGCGTGGGGGCGTGCTGCAAACCGCGGCGCGTCGTCCCATCACGCCGATCGTCGGGCGCCGTCACCCAGCGCGCCGCGACGGACCGTTGCGGCGACCTGCGCGACCAGCCCGGGGATCCCCGCCATCGCGTCGGCGACCGAGCGCTCGTGGCGAGCGTCGCCGAACTCCTGATACTCGATGCCGAGGTGGAACGTTTCCGCGACCCCGAGATAGCCCGACGCGACCCGGACATGCGGGTCAAGATGGTTCATGTGCTCGCGAACGCCACCCGGCCCGAACCCGAACTCGCCCGCCGAGGTGAGCAGCACCAGGATCTTGCCGGCGAGCAGCGGCTCGAGCGGCCAATCGCCCCGCGCCAGATCGAAGGAGAACGTTCGATCGACCCGCACGACTTGGTCGATCCAGGCTTTCAGGCGCGCCGGCATGCCGTAATTGAACATCGGGGTGGCGATCACCAGCACCTCGGCCGCCTCGAGCTCGGCGATGAGCTCGTCGGAGGGCGCGAGCACCTCTCGCATCGCGTCCGTGCGCCGGTCGGCCGGCGTGAAGCACGCCGCGATCCAGGCTTCGTCGACGAAGGGCGGGGCGGCGGCCGCGAGGTCGCGGTGGATCACCCGAGCCGCGGAGACCTGCGCCAGCCAGCCCTCCCGGAAGGCGTCGCCGAGCCGCCGCGACAGGGACCGCGTCCCCCGCACGCTGGCATCGACGTGAAGCATGGTGGTCATGGTTCGGTCCTCGCGGTCGAAGCGGCGGGGCGACGGCCGAGGGCGAGGGCGACGGGCTTCGTCGGGAAGCGGCCGGCGGACCTGCCTTTCGCCCGGGCCGGTCGACGGCGACCGGCCCTTCTGGTCTCGAAGGGCATGAAGCGAGCCCTCAGGCGGCGCGCGCGAGAGCGGCCGCCTCGCCGATCCGGCCCCAGAAGCGCAGCACGCCCTGGCCCGTGGTCGGATCGATCGAGCCCCAGGAGCGGAACTGGCCCTGCATGCCCTCGAACGCGCCCGTCGTCCTGACGACCGTGTAGGTGGTCTCGGCCAGGAGCCGCGCCTCGCCCTCGACCGCCGACAGCACGCTCTTGTCGCGCGTGTGGATGGTCGAGCCGTCCTTCCGGATGAAGTAATGCTCGAGATCGAGATAGGT
>JAFAPJ010000269.1 GCA_019247255.1 Methylobacteriaceae bacterium
TCGAAGCGGGCCGCGAGCGCGCTCGCGTCGGCCGCGTCGGCCGCGAAGCGGTTGCGGCCGAAGAGGTCGAGCGCGTAGCTGGCGCTCAGCCCGAGCCCGAAGCTGTTCGACGCGAACCCTCCGCCGCCGCCCGAGCCGCCCCGCGCAGCGGAGGATTGCGTGCGGGAGACGTCGGCCGTGCCGTTGATCGTCGGAAAGAGCGCCGCGCGGGTCGCGACCGCCTGCGCCTGCGCCTGACGCAGCCGGGCGATCGCGGCCTCGATGTCGAGATTGGCCGCGAGCGCTTCGGCCGCGATGCGGTCGAGCTCGGGCGAGCCGAAGCTGCGGATCCAGGTCGCCTTCACGGGCTCGGCCGGGCCCGAACGGCCCTCCCGGAAGCCGAGCGGGATCGGCACCCCGGTCTCGGGCGCGACCGTGTTGCAGCTGGCGAGCGCCAGGCTCACGAGCAACGGCGCGAGGCGAAGAACCGCCAGGCGCGGGCGAGGAACGGCGACGACCTGCATGGGGGGTGGTGGCCGACGACGTGGACCCCGTCCATCCAGGCCGAACGCTCCTGCGCGACAGCGACGGCCTTACTCTAGGGACCGCCCGCCCCCCTGAGAAGGCAGCCCGGCGTCACATGGAGAAGAATTAATCGGCCGGTCTTGTCCCGCGCTCGGTCGATGAGCGGAGCCTGGAAGGAGGTCGCCCTCCATGTCTCGCGCTCTCACCCGAGGGGCCAGAGTCGCGGATCGAATGCGGACGGGCGCTGGCCGACGACCTCGACGTGTGCGGCTTCGGGATGCCGCGGATTGACGAGGACGTTCGCGTTCTCGGGCACGATGACGGACGGCACGCGCAGGACCGCCGTGCGTCGCTCTCGCAGCCAGGCATCGCCGAACGCGACCGTGTCCCCGGGGAGGCTCGCCACGTCCTCGATCTCCGCCCGCCCAAGGTCGATCGTCAGAAGAACGTAGTCGGCCGGTAGGAGGTCAAAGCTGAGATCGAGATGCACCCGGACCTCGAGCACCGCGAGGGCCGGGGTGTCGGCGGCATAGACCACGGGCTGACCCGGCGAGTTCCAGCGGCCGCCCCAGAGCCGCGCCCCTTCACCTGAAAAGTCGGCGTACGGAGCCCGGCAGATCCGCCAGGCCCGGGTCACGCGCCGAGGCCGTGGTCGATCCGTCCGAGCAGGGCTTCGACCTCGCGGCTGCCCTCGGTCGTGTCGAGGAGATCGAGCGGCGCCTCGCCCTGCAGCGCCGCGGTCGGGCGGCGCAGCCAACGCGCCGCTTTCTCCTGCGAGCCGAAGGTCTGCTCGGCCGCCGAGATCACGCGCACGACGCGGACGAGCCGGTCGGACTGCTCGGGCGTGAGCGTGCCGATCCTGCGGCGATTGCTCAGCGTCTTGCGGGGTAGGACGATCCGGTCGAGCTCGGCCGGCGACAGGCGACCGGACCGCATGCGGCGGTCGACGCCTTGCACGGACAGCCCCGCACGCGTGGCCTCGATCGCGCCCCGCCGATCGTCGCCGAGGCCGAGCAGGGCTTCGGGTCGATCGACGGCCGCGCCCTGGGAGGTTCGCATCGCACCATCTCCGGCCAGATGCACGGAAGGTAGGTGCGATCGGCCGGAAGAGCAAGCGGGCCGAAGAAGCGCTGGCCGGGGAGCGAGATCAGGTTGCTGTCGGGCGGGGCTAGCGAGCAAATTGCACGATCCATTCGCGCCATCCCGTTCACCCTCCGTTAGCCCAACTCGGCAATCGTCCTCGTCTTCCAGGCGCCGCCTCCGGGCGGCGCATCCCGAGCGTAGCGTCGCCCAGATCCCCTCGTCCGGGGGCCGGGCGGATCGGTGGACGACATGGCGGATCGACCCTACGGCGCCTTCCGGGCGGCGGCTCTCCTCGCGTTGCTCGCGCTCGGCCTCGGCGGCTGCGGCAGCTTCGAGGCCGCGACCTTCGCGCCGAAGCGCGTGGCGGCGACGGACGAGCGTGAATGCCTCGCCCGCGCCATGTACTTCGAATCGAACCGGTCGAGCGACTCCGGACAGCTCGCCGTCGGCACCGTCGTGATGAACCGGCTCGAGGACCCGCGCTACCCGAAGACGATCTGCGGCGTCGTCGGCCAGAAGAACCAGTTCGCCCCGGGCGTGCTCACCGAGCCCATGACCTCGCGGGCGACGCCCCGGGTCTTCGCGGTGGCGGATCGGGTGCTCGACGGCGAGCGGCATCCGGGCGTCGGCACGGCGCTGCACTTCCACACGGCCGGCTACTCCTTCCCGTATCGCAACATGCATTACGTCGCGATGGCGGGCGGCAACGCCTTCTACGAGAAGCGGCAGAACCCGACGCAGACCCAGATCATGGTGGCGGCGCTCGCCGAGCGCGAGAAGCGCGAAGCCGCGCGCGAGGGCCGCGAGGCGGATCCCGCGCCGATCCCGGCCCTGAAGGCGCGCGCCGAACCGGCCCGGGTGCAGATCGCCCGCGCCGAGCCCGAGGACGAGGCCGAGGAGGCGCCCGTCCGGGCCGCCCCCGCGCCGCGGATCGCGACGCCCGCACGGGTCGAGGCTCCGGTCCGGGCCGAGCCCGCCCCGATCCGGCTCGCGGCCGCGCCGCGGACCGTCCGGACGGGCGAGCCGATGCCGAAACCCGTTCTCCTGGCCCGGGCGGAGCCGGCTCGCGCGTCACGAGCCGACGCCATGGCGCCTCAGGCCAGGCCGTCTCGCCTGCTCGTCGCATCGGCCGAGCTCGGCGCCCCGGGCCGGAAAGGTGCGGCCGCCCCGCCGCTGGCTTCTGGCCGGTCGGCGATCCCGACCCCGCCCGCCCGCAATATGCGCGACCTTCTGGCCAAGTACGATGGGAAGGCGCTGCCGCCCGCGAAGCCCGTCCGGCTCTCGGCCCGGGCGACCTGACAGTCTAGCGGGGCGGCAGCATCTCGGAAAAGCGCGCAACGAGGCGGCGCGCGACCTCGTCCTTCGGCAGGGTCGGCCAGGTTTCGACCGCCTCGCGCCCGACGAGGTGGACCGTGTTCGCGTCGCCGCCCATCACGCCCGTTCCGGCCGAGACGTCGTTTGCCACGATCAGATCGCAGCCCTTGCGGGCGAGCTTCGTCCGGGCATGGTCGAGGACACGCTCCGTCTCGGCCGCGAAGCCGACGACGAGGGGCGGCCGCCGGCCATCCGCGAGATGCGCGACGGTCGCCAGGAGGTCCGGGTTCTCGACGAGGGCGAGCGCCGGCGGCCCGCCGCCCTCCTTCTTGAGCTTCTGGTCGGCGGCGCCAGCCGCCCGCCAATCGGCGACCGCGGCCGCGAAGACGGCGAGGTCGACGGGAAGCGCCGCCTCGACCGCGGCCAGCATCTCGCGAGCGGTCTCGACCCGGACCATCCGAACGCCCGGGGGGTCGGGGAGCGTCACGGGTCCGGAGACGAGCGTCACGGCGGCGCCGGCCGCCGCAGCCGCGGCCGCGATCGCGTGGCCCTGCCGGCCGGAGGAGCGGTTGGCGAGGTAGCGCACGGGGTCGAGCGGCTCGTGGGTCGGCCCGGAGGTCACGAGCACGCGCCGGCCGGCGAGCGATCGCGTCCCTGAGGCGCCCTCCCCCGCTAGAAGTCGCTCGGCCGCGTCCGCGATCTCGTGCGGCTCCGCCAGACGACCCGGGCCCCATTCGGCCTCCGCCATCGCGCCTTCGTTCGGCCCGACGACGTGGATGCCGTCGGCGTTGAGCTGCGCGACGTTCCGCGCGGTCGCGGGATGCGCCCACATCCGGACGTTCATGGCGGGCGCGACGAGGATCGGCAGGGTCGTAGCGAGGAGGACGGTCGAGGCGAGGTCGTCCGCGAGCCCGCCCGCCATCTTGGCCAAAAGGTTCGCGGTCGCGGGCGCCACCACGACAAGGTCCGCGTCGCGCGCGAGCCGAATATGCCCGATCTCGGCCTCGCTCTCGCGGTCGAAGAGATCGGTATGGGCGCGCTCGCCCGCGAGCGCCGCCGCGGCGAGCGGGGTCACGAAGCGCTGCGCGCCGGCCGTGAGGATCGGCCGCACCGCGGCCCCGCGCTCGCGCAGCCGGCGGATCAGGTCGAGCGCCTTGTAGGCCGCGATCCCGCCCCCGATCACGAGGAGCACGCGGCGGCCGGCGAGGGCGGTCATGGCGCGTGGTCCCATGGGTTGATCACAGGCACGCCCGCGTCCTCGAATCCGCCGAGGTCGCGCGTCGCGACGCTCGCACCATGAACGAGGGCGATCGCCGCGATCTGTGCGTCGACGATGCCAATGCCCAGTCCCTGCCGGCGGCGCGCCTGCACGAGCGGCCCGAGCGCACGCCCGGCCGGTTCGTCGAAGGAGAGAATGCGGCCGCCGAATAGCCCGGCGAGCACCGCCTCGATCGCGCGTTCGAGGTCGGCCCGACGCCGGCTTGGCGGCAGCGCCGCTACGCCGATTCCGACCTCACCCAGCGTGATCGCCGTGGTGAACAGGTTTTCGAAGGATTGCGCGGCCAGCCAGCCCATGACGGCCGTCGATCGGCTGCTTTCCGGACGCATCAGCTCCGATACGACATTCGTATGGACGATGATCACGCGCCCGACGCCTCCTCTCCTTCGCTCTCGTCGAGAAGATCGATGCGCCAGGGATAGGTGATGTCTCGTTGCCGGGGCCGGAGCGGGATATCCAGGTCCACGCCCCCGAGCGGGTCGATGACCGACCTCACGAAGGCGGCCGGGTCTAAGGCCGAGGGCTCGACCGGGTCTGAATACGGATGGAGGGCCTTTGCCAACGGCATGACCCACCCTAACGTCAAACGGCGTGCCCCGCCATCGGATCACCCCCGCCCAGCGAACAGGCCCGCCAGCACGGTGAAGACGACGAGCGCCCAGAGCGCGACCGCGATGGCCCGGAGGGTCGCGGTCGGATGCCG
>JAFAPJ010000274.1 GCA_019247255.1 Methylobacteriaceae bacterium
CGGACCGGGCGGTCGTGATCGAGCGCGGCCGCGTGCGCTTTGCCGGAACCGTCGCCGAACTCGATGCCGAGCCCGAGATCCGCGACCAGTATCTCGCGGTCTGAGAGGCCGATTGCGAAGCAAGGAACGGAGTGCGGACGGGCGCGGACCGCGCGACAGCTTCCGGGCCCATCCAAGGAGCCCCTTATGACCGCCTTCCGCTGCGTGCCCATCCCGACCGAGACCGCTGAGCGCTTCCGCGAGACCGGACACGACGATCGCGGCAACGCTCTCAGGCGCGTCACGGCGCAGGCCGGCGGCGGCTATCCCTGCCGGCACTGCCTCGAGCTCGCCCGCCCGGGCGAGGAGGTCCTGCTCGGCTCCTACGACCTGCCCGGGCCGCAAGGGATCTACTGGACGCCGAGCCCGATCTTTCTTCATGCCGAGCCCTGCCCGGCCTTCGAGACGGAGAACGAGGTCGCCCCGATCGTGCGGAAGAACCCGCTCGTCTCCGTGCGCGCCTACGATGCCGAGGAGCTCTGCCTCTACGATCTCGGCCATGTCGGGCCCGGCGAGGAGGTCGACGCCCCGCTCGACCGCGCGCTCGCCGATCCGCGCACCGCCTTCGTGAACGTCCACACCGCCCGGCCGGGCTGCCTCCTGTCCCGGGTGGAACGCCTTCCCTGACGCCTCCCGATCCTTGACCGAACAAGATCGTTTGCATACGAACGATCGCGCCGCGGGCGGGCTGGAAAAGCGCGCCCGTTTCGTTATGAGGCGCCCGATTTCGGCAACGGATCTCATCGGATGAGCAACTTCAACGAGGAGCGGGTGCTCAGCGTGCACCATTGGACGGACACGCTGTTCTCGTTCACGACCACCCGCGACCCGACGTTCCGCTTCCGCAACGGCGAGTTCACCATGATCGGGATCAAGGTGAACGAGAAGCCGTTGCTGCGCGCCTACAGTCTCGTCTCGGCGAACTACGAAGAGAACCTCGAGTTCTTCTCGATCAAGGTGCCGGCCGGGCCGCTGACCTCGCGGCTGCAGCATCTGAAGGTCGGCGACCCGATCATCGTCTCGCGCAAGGCGACCGGGACGCTCGTCCTCGACAACCTGCATGCCGGCCGCAATCTCTACCTCATCGGCACGGGGACCGGGCTCGCGCCCTTCCTGTCCATCATCAAGGACCCGGAGACCTACGAGCGCTTCGAGCGCGTGGTCCTGGTCCATGGCTGCCGGCAGGTGAACGAGCTCGCCTACGGCGAGACGATCACGACGACGCTGCCCGAGGACGAGTTCGTGGGCGAGCTCATCCGCGAGAAGCTCGTCTACTACCCGACGGTCACGCGCGAGCCGTTCCGCAACCGCGGCCGGGTCACCGACCTCATCCAGACGGGCAAGCTCTTCACTGACGCGGGGGTCGCGCCGCTCGAGCGCGACGCCGACCGCGTCATGCTCTGCGGCTCGCCCGCGATGCTCGCCGACCTGCGCACGCTTCTTGACGCGCGCGGCTTCGTCGAGGGCAACCACGGCGAGCCCGGCGAGTACGTGGTCGAGAAGGCCTTCGTCGAGAAGTGAGCCGAGGCGGCGCGACGCCGCCTCGAAGACGCGAGCTCGAGCCGCCTACTGCGCGGCCAGCGGCGCGGGCTGCGGCAGATCGGCCGGGGTGAAGCGGCCGTCCTGGCCGGGGCGCATGTCGATCCGCCGGTCGTGGAAGGCCGCGAGCGTGCCGCGGTGGCCGATCGACACGACCGTCGTGCCCGGCAGCAGGCGGCGCAGCGTCCGGTAGATCTCCGCTTCCGTCGGCTCGTCGAGCGCCGCCGTGGCCTCGTCCAGGAAGAGCCAATCGGGCTTCGCGAGGAGCGCGCGGGCGACCGCGAGCCGCTGCTGCTCGCCGAGCGAGAGCACCTGCGCCCAGCTGTTCTCCTCGTCGAGCCGGTTCGCGAGCTGCGGGAGGCGTGCCGCCTCGAGCGCCGCCCGGATCGTCGCCTCGTCGTAATCGCCCGCCGCGCCCGGATAGGTGACGGCGGCCCGCAAGGTCCCGATCGGGATGTAAGGCCGCTGCGGCAGGAGCATCGTGGTCCGGTCGGGCGGCGTTGCGATCCGCCCTCGGCCGAACGGCCAGATGCCCGCGATGGCCCGGAAGAGGGTCGACTTACCAGAGCCCGACGGGCCCGTGAGCAGGGCCGCCTGGCGGGCGGCGAGCTGCAGGCTCGGCGCGGTCAGGATCGTGCGGCCGTCCGGCAGCGCGACTTCGAGGTCGCTGAGCGCGACCTCGCTCGCGCCTGCGGACCCCCTCGCGAGAAGCGGGGTCGCTGCCCCGAGCGCCCGTCCGCGATCGATCGAGGCGTCGAAGGAGGTGAGCCGGTCGAGCACGGAGCGGAAATCCGCGAGCGACACGTAGTAGGTGACGAAGAACGTGAGCGCCGCCTCGACCCGCCCGAAGGCGCTCGCTGTCTGGCTCATGGTGCCGAGCTGGATCTTGCCCGCGAAGTAGAAGGGCGCCGCCACGATATAGGGGATGAACGGGCTCATCTGGCCGTACGCGGCCGTGAAGATCGTGAGGCGCTTCCGGGTCTGCACGAGCGCCAGATAGTTGCGGATGATTCCGCCGAAGCGCTGGCCGAGCGACGTGCGCTCGGCGCCCTCGCCGGCCAAGAGCGCGACCTGCTCGCCGTACTCGCGCAGACGCGCGAGCGAGAAGCGGAAATCCGCCTCGTAGCGCTGCCGCTCGAAGGAGAGACGCACGAGCGGCCGGCCGATGAGATGCGTCACCGCCGTCCCGAACCCGGCATAGACGAGCGCGACCCAGAACAGGAAGCCGGGCACGGCGACCTCGGTCCCCGGAATGGTGAAGTTCGAGGACAGGCCCCAGAGCACGATCGAGAAGGACACGAGGGAGGAGAGCGTCGAGATGAGCAGGATCGAGAACGAATAGATGCCGTAGCCGACCGAGCCGCCGTCGATGAAGCGGTTCACGTCCTCGGCGATGCGCTGGTCCGGGTTGTCGGCCCCGCCTTCGACGAGGCTCATCCGGTAATGCGTCGCGCCGTCGAGCCAGCGGCCGACGAAATGGTCCGTCAGCCAGCGCCGCCAGCGGATGATGAGCATCGACTGGACCACGAACTCGATGACGGCGCTCGTCACGAAGACGACGGCCCAGGGCAGGAACACGGCGAAGAGCTGGTACCAGAAGGTCGCCTCGTCCTTCGCCTGAATGGCGTTGAACCAGTCGCGCGAGAAGAAGGAGAGCCGGACGTTGATCCCGACCTGCGCCTGGTTCACGAGCACCAGGAACACGACCATCGCGGTCGCGATGCGCCGTTCGCGGGCCGCGTAGCGCGGGAAAGGCCAGATGCGGGCGGTGCCGCGCTCGTCCGTGTCGAAGTAGCGGTCCGCGATGTTCGTCATCGCGCGCACGACCTTGAGGTGCGACACCGCGACCACCAGGATCGCGAAGAGCGCGACCGTGATCGGCAGGCTCTCCGGCAGGCGATATTCGGCCAGCGAGGCCGGCCACAGGCCGATCCCGGCCGCGGTCGCGGCAAGCCCGAACACGACCGTCTCGGCCGCGAAGATCGCGACGAAGATCTTGAGGAAGCTCGACATCCCGCGGGCGAGAAAGGTCGCGTAGGCCGAGGCGCCCGCGATCGCGCCGAACACGGCCACGAGCGGGGCGCCGCCGAACAGGCCGGCCGCGAGCGAGACGAGGGCGGTCGCGGCCACCATGAGGGCGAGGAGGATCACGTCGAGGCTCCCGTGGATGGTCGCGCGTCAGCGCCGCCCAAGGCGGTCAAGCCTCGAGGGAAGAAGAAGGATGATCTGCACCGGCGCGTTTTGGGCCGAAGAGACCCGGCCCGACAATGCGTTGGATTGTCGGCGGCTAGAGCGAGCGCTCGAACTTGATCTCGCCGTTCGGCCCCTTCATCACGAGCGAGCCGACAACCGTGTCCCACTTGGCCGAGGTGCGCAGCGCCATCAGGAAGGCCTGCTCGGTCTGCGAGACGCCCTTGTCGCAGTTGCGCTTCGTGAGCGCGAGCGGACCGACCGCGATGCCCTGGTCGCGCAACGGATAGGCGACCGCCGAGAAGCTGTTGCAGCCGCCGAAACCTTGCACGCGGAACTGCTCGTCCAGCATGAAGCTCGGGCGCTCGCCGCCCGTCAGCGGCTTGTTGTTCAAGCTGACCGCGATCCAGGCCTGGCCGAGCGGGAAGCGCTTCTCTTCCTTCTTCGTCACCTGCTGCTGGCCGCTCTGCTGCTGGTCCTGGTTGCCCCGGCCCCGCCGCGCACTCTGCGCCTCGGCCGAGCCGGCTGCCGCGATCGCGACCGCCAGGCACACGGCGCCCGCACTCCACCTCATCATCCTGCCTCCAAAGCCCGAGGGCCCGCTCACCATCACATTCGATCGATTTTACGGCAGAGTTCGGGAACTTTCATCTGTCAGGGGAATGCGCTCCACGGCCAAGCGATCGAAAAGGCGCGTCGCGAGCGCGTTGCGTCGCCGGAACACGTAGTCGAGCGAGCGCACGGTGACGTCCTCCGCGCCCGCCGCCATCAGACGATCGACGAGCGCGAAGGTCCGTTCGACCGGGCAATGCAGCACGATCTCGCCGACGGCCGGACGCCCGGACGGCACCGTCGCCGCGAAGCTGCGCTCGATCTCGGCGAGATCGAGCGCGAAGCCCCGGATCCCGGCCCGCACCTCCCTGGTCCTGCGCGCCGCCTCCTCGGCCGCGATCCGGCCGAGCACCGTGTCGGCGATGCGCCTCGCCTGCGGACCCCAGGGCGCGCGGAGCGACGCCATGAGGTTCGCCTCCGAGCGCAGGATCACGCCGTCGTCGAGAACTCGCAGCCCGTTCGCCGCGAGCGTCGCGCCGGTCGTCGTGATGTCGACGATGAGATCGGCCGCGCCCGAGGCCGGCGCGCCTTCGGTCGCCCCGAGGCTCTCGACGATGCGGTAATCCGCGAGGCCCTTCTCGGCGAAGAAGCGCCGGGTCAGGTTCAAGTATTTCGTGGCGACGCGGAGCTTGCGGTCGCGGCGCGCCCGCATCTCCCCCGCGACCTCGTCGAGATCGGCCATGCTGCGCACGTCGATCCAGGCCTGCGGCACCGCGACGACGACGTTCGCCTGCCCGAAGCCGAGCCCGGTCAGGATCGCGACGACGGCGTCGGCCTGCGGAACCGACTCGCGCAGGAGATCCTCGCCC
>JAFAPJ010000283.1 GCA_019247255.1 Methylobacteriaceae bacterium
GGGCTCACCAAGGCCGAGCTCGTCGAGGTCGCGAGCCCGCTCGCCTCGCTCGCCGTGAAGGCCCAGCTCGCGGCGCCGCCCGAGGAGCCGCAGGCCGGCAAGGCGCCGCCTCGGCGCCGCTGACCGCGCCGGCGCGGAGCAGGGCAGGGGACAGACCGCGGGACTTGGCGCCTCGGCCCCGCTATGGACCCGAGCGCTCACGAGGACCCCATGCCCGACTTCCACATCCAGGTCGTCCCGGTCACGCCCTTCGAGCAGAATTGCTCGCTCGTCTGGTCGGACGCGACGAAGCGGGGCGCGGTGATCGATCCGGGCGGCGACATCGATCGGATCGCCGCCGCCGTCCAGGCCGCCGGGTTCACGGTCGAGACGATTCTCCTCACCCACGGCCATATCGACCATGCGGGCGGCGCGGCCGAGCTGAAGGAGCGCCTCGGCGTTCCCGTGATCGGGCCGCATGAGGGCGACCGGGGCATGCTCGAGCGGCTCGACCAGCAGGGCCGGATGTACGGGCTCGACGATGTCCGCCCGGTCACGCCGGACCGCTTCCTCGTCGAGGGCGAGACCGTCGAGGTCGCGGGCGTCTCGTTCGGCGTGCTGCATTGCCCTGGCCACTCGCCGGGCAGCGTCGTGTTCTTCGCGCCCGACCTCCGCTTCGCTTTCATGGGGGACGTGCTCTTCGCCGGCTCGGTCGGCCGCACCGACCTGCCGGGCGGAAGCCACGAGACGCTGATCCGCTCGATCACCGAGAAGGTCCTGCCGCTCGGGGACGACGTGCAGTTTCTCCCCGGCCATGGTCCGGGCTCGACCGTCGGGCAGGAACGGGCGACTAACCCCTTCTTGCGGTGACGCGTGGCGCGGATCGCCTTCATCGTCACGGAAGACTGGTTCTTCGCCTCCCATTTTCTGCCGATGGCCCGGGCCGCGCGCGAGCTCGGGCTCGCGGTCGACGTGGTCACGCGGGTTCGCGACCATGCGGCGGCGATCGAGGAAGCAGGGGCGCGCGTCGTGCCGCTCGAGGCGGAGCGGCGGAGCCTGAACCCCATGGCGGCCGGCGACGCCGCAGGGCGCACGGCCGCGACCCTGAAGGCGCTCCGCCCCGACCTCGTCCATTGCATCGCGCTGCGCTCGATCCTGGTCGGCGGCGCGGCCTGCCTCCTCGCCGGGATCCCGCGCCGTGTCTACGCGCCGACGGGGCTCGGCTATCTCGGGGCTCGGCCGGACCTCGTCGGCCGCGCGGGCCGCGCCGCCTTGCGCGGGCTCGTTGCCGCCGTCAGCACGTCGCAAACCCGGTTCCTGCTCGAGAACCAGGAGGACGGGCGCGGTCTGAACCTCGATCCGGGACGCATCACGCTGGTCGGCGGCGCGGGGATTGATCCGGACCGCTTCACGCCCGCCCCTCTGCCGTCAGGTCCGCCGCTGCGGGTCGCGGTCGTCTCCCGGATGCTGTGGTCGAAGGGCATCGATCTTGCGGTCGAGGCGGTGGGGCTCGCGCGGGCTCAGGGGGCCGAGGTGACGCTCGACCTCTACGGTGCGCCCGATCCCTCCAATCCGCGGGCCATCCCTGAGACGACCCTCCGGAGCTGGGCGGAGCGTCCCGGCATCGCCTGGCACGGCCGTACGACGGATCCGGCCGGGGCCTACGCGGCGGCGCATCTCGCCTGCCTGCCGTCGCGCGGGGGCGAGGGGCTGCCCCGGACGCTGCTGGAAGCCGCGGCCTGCGGCCGCGCCATCCTGACGACGGACGTTTCGGGCTGCCGACGCCTCGTGCGGGACGGTCAGGAAGGCGTGGTGGTCCAGCCCGACGATGCGCCTGCGCTGGCGGCGGCGCTCGTCGCGCTGGCGCGGGATCCCGCCCGCCGCGCGACGCTAGGCGCCGCGGCGCGCGCCCGCGTGCTCGACGGCTTCACGGAGCGGGCCGTGATGGATGCCGTGAAGGGAGTCTACGCTGCGATGCTGGCCGAGGGACCGTGACGATCGCCGAGGCACGTGCCTTCATTCGGGCCGAGACGCGGCTCCGCTCCGTCCCTCACGCGCCCGAGATCGTCCTTCACGTCGCCGACGAGGCGACCCCGCTGTGGGAGAGGACGGAGGAGGAGCTCGGCGCCATGGGCCTCCCGCCGCCCTTCTGGGCCTTCGCCTGGGCGGGCGGGCAGGCGCTCGCGCGCTACCTCCTCGACCATCCCGCGCTCGTCGCAGGCCGCCGCGTGCTCGACGTCGCGTCGGGGTCGGGGCTCGTCGCGATCGCGGCCGCGAAGGCGGGAGCCCGGCAGGTCGAAGCCTCCGATATCGACGCTTTCGCGGCGGCGGCGATCGCGGTCAACGCGGCCGCGAACGATGTCGAGATCGCGGTGCATCTCGGCGACCTCGTCGGGTCGGACGAGGGCTGGGA
Source organism: Methylobacteriaceae bacterium (assembly GCA_019247255.1). GTDB lineage: Bacteria > Pseudomonadota > Alphaproteobacteria > Rhizobiales > Beijerinckiaceae > Enterovirga. The sequence goes on from JAFAPJ010000283.1 coordinate 2,393, forward strand.
GGTCGTGCTCGCGGGCGACGTCTTCTACGAGCGCGACCTCGCGGCTCGCATGCTGGACTGGTTGCGCGCGCTCGATCGGCGCGGCGCGGAGATCCTGATCGGCGACCCGCGCCGTTCCTACCTGCCGGTCGACGAGCTCGTCGAGGTCGCCTCCTACGAGGTGCCGGTCACGCGCGAGCTCGAGGACCAGGAGGTCAAGCGGACGCGCGTCTGGCGCCTCGCCCCGGCGTCGCCAGCCTGACCTGCAGGGCCTCGGGCGCGTGCAGGATGGGCTTCGGCCGGCCGAGGAAATAGCCCTGCGCCTCGACGCAGCCCGCCTGGCGCACGAGCTCGAGATGCTCAGGCGTCTCGATGCCCTCGGCGGTGGTGCTCATGCCGAGCTGCCCGGCGAGCCCGATGATGGCGCTGACGATCGCGGCGGAATTGCCCCGGGTCGTCATGTCCCGCACGAAGGATTGATCGATCTTGATCTTCTGCAGCGGGAACGAGCGTAGGTAGCTCAGCGAGGAATAGCCCGTCCCGAAATCGTCCAGGACGAGGCGAACGCCGAGCTCGCGCAGCCGTCGGAGCGTGGCGGCGACCCGCTCCGGGTCCTCCACGAAAGCCGTTTCCGTGATCTCGAGCTCCAGGCGGTCCGGCTCGACCCCGGCGCCGGCGAGCGCCTCGGCGACGAGATCGCAGATCGAGTCCGTGCGTAGCTGGACCGGCGAGAGGTTCACGGCCATCCGGAGGTGGGGCGGCAGGCCCGCCGCATCCCGGCAGGCCTGCCGAAGCACGTCCGCGCCGATCGCGTCGATGAGCCCGGTCTGCTCAGCGAGCGGGATGAAGGCGGCGGGGCTGACCCAGCCGCGCTCCGGGTGGTTCCAGCGCAGCAGCGCCTCGAAGCCGCCGACCCGCCCGGTGCCGAGATCGAAGATCGGCTGATAGGCGAGCTCGAAGGCGCGGGCGCTGACGGCCGCCCGCAGGTCGCGCTCGAGATCGAGCCGGGCTTGAAGGCGCAGCTCGATCCCCTCCTCGAAGAAGCGCCATTGACCGCGTCCGCCGGCCTTCGCCTCGTAGAGCGCCATGTCCGCGTTGCGCCCGAGCGTATCCGGGTCGCGGCAATCCGGCCCGGCGACTGCGATTCCGACGCTTGTTCCCACGCAGACCACGCGGCCCTCGAGCCGGTAAGGCGCGCTGACCGCGACGATGATGCGCTCGCCGAGCTCGGCCGCGAGCTCGCGCGGATCGCGGTCGAGGCAGGCGATCGCGAACTCGTCTCCGCCGAGCCGAGCCACGAGGTCGCCCTCGCGTACGCAGCTTTTCAGCCGCTCCGCGACCTCCCGCAGCAGCGCATCCCCCACCGGGTGGCCGAGGGTGTCGTTCACGTCCTTGAACTCGTCGAGATCGAGGTAGAGCAGCGCGACTCCGCGTTCCGTCTCCCCCTGCCGCAGCATGGCGTCGAGCCGCTCGCGGAACAGGGTGCGGTTCGCGAGCCCGGTGAGCGCGTCGTGGTGGGCCAGGTAGGCGATCTGCCCTTCGCGCTCCTGCAGGGCCGCGTTCTGCTGGCGGACCTCCTCCATGGCGGCCCGGGCGCGCGCGTTGGCGGCCTCAAGCTCGGTGAGCGCGGCCTTCAGCGCCGTGATGTCGGTGCGCATGCCGACGATCTCGCCGCTCGCCGTGCGCCGCTCCGTGACGAGCAACCAGCGCCCGTCCGGCAGGAGCCGCTCCAGCGCCCCGTCCGCATTCCGGTGCCAGGCGAGCATGGCTTGAAGCCAGCTCTCGACGTCTTCCGGCGCTTGAGGGTACTGGCCCCGCGCGACGCCGAAGCGCATGACCTCCTCGAATGTCGCGCCGGGCCGGATCGCCTCGGCGCTGATGGCGTAGAGCTCGCGGTAGCGCCCGTTGCAGGCGATCAGGCGGTCGTCGCGGTCCCACATGACGAAGCCGTCCGACATCGCCTCGATGGCATTCGCGAGAGTGGTTTGCGCCTGCTCGCGTTCGGCTTCGAGCCGCTCCTGCCGCCGCGTGGCGCGGAGCAATCCGGCGACCGAGACCAGGACCAGGATCTCGACGAGCAGCAACCCGGCCAGCAGGCGGTCACGGTCCCGCGCCCAAGAGGCCATCGCGCGGTCGAGACGCATCGTGACCGCGATCCGGATGTCGCCGTAAAGCGTCGGAAATGCCGCCGCGAGCTCGCCGGTCCCGTCTGTCTCGGGACGGGCCAGAAACGCGACCCCGTCCGCTCTGATGCTGCTCAGGAGGTTCGCCCGCGGCTTGCCCACCGCGAGCTCATCGTGCGGGGCGCTCGCCAGAAGCCGGCCGTCCCCGCGCTCGAGGAGGACGCGCATCTCGGGCAGGCCTTCCCCGAACAGGCTGACGAGCGAGGGCAGCGGGACCTCGGCCACCGCCACCATGTCGCCGATGCGGCCGAGCATGACGGGGCGCGAGAGGAACAGGGCCCAGTCCCCGGTGGCCGGGTTTCGGCGCGGTCCGATGACTCTCGTTTGCCCGAAGCCTTCCCGAACGGCCGCGATGTCGTCCGGCCCGATCGGAAGGGCCGCCTGCGGCAGGCGCGAACGCGCGCTGGCCCAGACCCTGCCATCCGAACCAAGAAGCACGATGTCGCGGAAGGCGAAGCTCTGGAAGTTGATGCCGCGCAGCAGCCGTTGCGCAACCTGCGGCGTGATGGGTCCGTCGAGCGAGGCGAACAGCGCGGGCAGGCTCGCGAGGGCGCTGTCGACCTGAACCAGGTGTCGATTGACGATCGTTCGGGCCAGAAGGACCGAGCGCTGAACCTGGCCGCCGGCCGCCGCATAGGCCGTCTGCCAGGTGCGGTGAATGACCAGAAACGTGCCCGCGACCAGGATCGCGGACAGGATCAGGCCACCCGCCAGCAGCGCGAGGCGGAGTTGGCGCCCCCGCATCAGGGCGCCCCGGGCGTGATGGCGAGCGTCGGGCCGAGAGTGCTGTCCCACAGCGTGACGCAGGGCTCCCCGCAGCGCGCCAGCCAGGAGGGCAGGACCTTGGTCTCGAGCACGCGGCGCCGCAGCGCCTCGTCCTCGGGGCTGACGGGCACGAGCGTCATATGCCCGCGGGGACGCCCAGGGCACAGCTCCTCCCCGATGTTGCAGGCGAGCCCTCGGCGCGTCTCGCGCTCGGCCGATTCCCAGATGCGGCCCTCCAGATCCGCGATGCCCTCGCGCAGGACGTCGCGCAGGTCGTCAGGTAGCGCGCGCCAGGCCTGTCCGTTGGCCGCGAAGAGCGTGAGCCCCCAGTTGACCGCGAGCGCCTGCAGGTGGGAGGTGACTTCCGACAATCCGATCTCGTGGCCGCTCAGCGTGCCGGTGATCGCGCAATCGACGACGCCCTTCGTGATCGCCGGAACCACCTCGGCGAAGGGCACGAAGACCGGCATGGCGCCGAGCGCCTCGACGAAGCTCGATTGGACGACGGAGGAGGTGCGGATGCGCCGGCCTGCGAGGTCCGTCAGGCTGCGGAACGGCTGGACGCAGTACACGACCTGCGCCGGGTAGACGTAGAGGCCCAGGAGCTCGACGCCGTAGCGCTCCGCCAGGATGCGCCGCGCGGTCGGACGGAAGGCCGCCGCTGCGCGGCGAAGCGTGGCGATGTCCGGCGCGAGCCCGGGCAGGTCGATGCTCGCGAGCTCGGGGTCGTCGCCGGCGGCGAGCGACAGGTTGACCGTCGAGAAGGTCGTGACGCCGAGCTGCAGGAGCTGGAGCGCGTCCTGGCCGCGCAAGCCGCTCTGGTCGAAGGGTTGGATCCGGGCGGTGATCCGTCCGCCCGACCGCTCGGTGATCTCCTTCGACCAGAAGGGCTGCTCGTAGACATTGTACTGAGTGATGCCGGCGAGTCCGCCGACGATCCGCAGCTGGACCGGATCGGCCGCCGTCGCGGGCTCGACGCCGGCAAAGGCCAGAAGCCCCATGATCATGAGGCTGCGAACAGCTCGAGCGATGCACGCGCTCATGGAAGTCTTGGCCGCCTCGACGGCCCCGCCCGAGCCGTGGCGGCAAGCTAAACCGATCGGTGCTTAACAAAACGCGCAAGATGAGGGGGCAGATCACGGCGCTGGCCGGTACGGTACCGGCCCGCATGCGCCGATCTGAGGCGACTGCGCGGGTAACGCTTGAGCTGCGATCCGGGCCACGCCTGAACCCTATCTTCAAGGCGATGCTGACGGCGGCGCGTTTGATCGCGCGCTCCGATCGGGTATGACGGCGGCCGGTCGGATACCGTCCTCAGGCCAAGTCCGAAGCAGCCGGCCCACGTCAGATGACGCGCCGGCCCGCCCGCATCCTCCAGCTTCGAGTTCGCGCCATCCCGACCTGCTGCTTCCCTCGCGTCTCGCGAGGCGCCTATCTCAGGGACCCGCTTCTCGGCCCATGCTCAACCCCGGTCTTCGGCAAGTCGATAAGGGTCGATCGCCGTCCATGACGTGTCTGGCCTGTCGCGTGCCGATCGCGCGCTGGTGGCCCGCATCCAGATTCGCTTGCGGGGATGACGGCCCGGGCCCGGCAGGGGGCGCGGCGGGGAATCGACGCTGTCCCGGGCAGGAGCAGGCGTGAATGCGGGGCGATCGGCCAGAGGCTGACCTCGAGGCGGAGGTCGCTCGCTCTCGCGAGCTCCTGGGCGAGTTCAGGACACGGCTGAGCCGTCTGTCGGAGCACTACGACGAGCATGTCGAGCGCTTTTCCCGTCGCGTGGCGCTGCTCGACCTTCGAGCGCGGCTCATGGCCGAGTTTCAGGCCGCTCGGCAGCGCGTCTGGACGCCGGTCGGCGAACCGAACCCAGAGATCCTGCCGCGCGTGCGGCCCGATCTCGCGGCTCCCCGGCCCGGACGGCGTGAGCGACGTACGGTCAGGGAGCGGGTCGACGGAGCCGGCCTTTTCGACCCGAGCTGGTATCGACGCACCTATCCCGATTGCGCCGGACTGTCGGACGAGGCCGCGCTGACCCACTTTGCCGATCACGGCGTCTGGGCAGGGCGGGACCCTCATCTCCTGGTCAGCTCGGCCTGGCTCGAACGGCAGGCTGGCGGGCCGGCACGGGCCGACCGCCGTCCGCCCATCTTCGCTCTCCTCGACGGGGCGCCCCTCGATCCGCATCCCCTGTTCGACACCCGCTTCTACCTGGCCGAACGCTCGAATGTCGCATCATCCGGCATGCTGCCGATCTCCCATTTCCTTCGCTACGGCGCCCGGGAAGGGCTGGTTCCTCACCGGGCGCTCGATCCGAGCTGGTACGCGGCCCGGCGCGGCCGGACGATCGGCGACCCGATCACGGATTACCTGACCGCGCCAGAAGCGGCCTTGGTGAGCCCGCACCCGCTCTTTGACGTCGAGCATTATCTCGCGCAGGTTCCGTGGCTTCGAGAGGCGCAGATCCCGCTTCTGCTGCACTTCCTCGTGGCCGGTTGGCGCGAGAACGCCTCCCCGCACGGCCTGTTCGACATTCCTTACTACCAGGATCGCAACCCCGACGTGCGCGCGGCGGGGCTCAATCCCTTCCTGCATTTCCTGGAATACGGTGCCCGCGAGCGCCGCCAGGTCCACCCGCTCTTCGACAGCTATTGGTACCTGGAAGGCAATCCCGACGTCGCCCTGCTCGGGGTCAATCCGCTCGTGCACTACGTTCTTGACGGAGCGCGCGAGGGGAGGTCGCCCGGACCGGCCTTCCCGGCGCGCGCTTTCCAGGAGGCCTTCCCGACCTTCGACCCCCAGGTCGCGAATCCCGTCGAGACCCTGATCCGGGGGACCGGCCTCAGGCTCGACGTGCCGCGCGAGCGCGGCCAGCCGACGTCAAGGCGGGCCGAGGGCGAGGTCTACCGCCTGCCGGATTCGCTCCGGGATTACCTCGCCGCGCGCCACGGGGCCGAGATCCTCGCGCCGATCCGCGACTGGATGAACCTCATCGACCTCTATGGCGACCGCCCGACCGCCTTCGAGGCCTCCGAGGATCTGACCCTGCTGCGGACGAGCCTGACGACGCTTGCGGGGTCCGCGCCGGCCATGACCGCTCCCGACGCCTCGATCATCATCCCGGTTCACAACG
>JAFAPJ010000284.1 GCA_019247255.1 Methylobacteriaceae bacterium
CGCTGGCGGCTGGGCGCCGCCTTCGCGCTCGGCGCCGGCATCTGGTCGACGCATTTCATCGCCATGCTGGCCTACGATCCGGGCCTGATCGTCGGCTTCGACATTCTCCTCACGCTCGCCTCCCTGGCGCTCGCCTTCGCGCTGAACGCGGTCGCGTTCTTGGTCTTCTGGCAGACTCGGGACCGGGTGACTGCGCCCCTCGTCGGCGGCGCGATCGTCGCGCTCGGGATCGCCGCCATGCACCATCTCGGCATGGAGGGCGTGCGACTGCCCGGCCGTTTCGTCTGGGACGGCACGCTCCTCGGCTGGTCATTCGCGATCGGCACGGCCTTCGCAATCGGCGGGTTCCTGGCCGTCCAGCGCTGGCCCGACCGGCGTGGCCGGCTCGCCGGGGCCGGGCTCCTCGTCCTCGCGATCTGCGCCATCCACTTCCTCGGGATGGCGGCCGCGCAGGCCGTGCCCGATCCCGGCGCAGCGACGGGGCCGGGCTTCGACCTGCCGCGCGCGGGCCTCACGGCCGCGATCGCCGGCGCCATGTGCATCGTGATCGGCTGCGCGGCCTGGAGCCTCGCGGTCGACACCCGGCTCGCGCGCCTGCAGGATGAGGTGATGCGCGTTCGAGCCGTGTCGGACGCGGCCGTCGAGGGCATGGTGATCCTGTCCGGCGGGCAGGTGCTCGAAGCGAATACCAGCTTCGGCGCCCTCATCGGGCGCGATCCGCGCCGCCTCACGGGCCTGCCGCTGCGCGAGCTGCTGGCCGCTCCCGATCCGGAGATGCTCCTCATCGAGGCGGGGGCCGGCTCATCGAACGAACCCGACGTTCCGGTCGAGACCGCGGTCCGCGCAGCCGATGGCGGGGCCATTCCGGTCGAGGTCTTCCGGCGCTACATCGACCTGCCGGACGGGCGGCATACGCTTCTCGCGATCCGGGACCTTCGCCCGCGGCTCGAGGCGGAGGAGCATATCCGCCGTCTCGCCCAGCACGACGCGCTGACGGGCCTGCGCAACCGGTCGGGCCTCGAGAGCGTGATCGGCAGCGAGATCGCGCGCGCCGAGCGTTACGGCACGCCCTTCGCCCTGCTCTACCTCGATCTCGACGGGTTCAAGGCGATCAACGACGTCCACGGCCACCCCGTCGGGGACGTCGTCCTGCAGGCGGTCGCGCGGCGCCTGACGGAGGCGACGCGCAAGTCGGACATCGTGTTCAGGCTCGGCGGCGACGAGTTCCTCATCTTCCTGCCGCACGCGGACGACGCCGGGACCTCCGCGCATCTCGCGGCCCGGATCATCGAGCGCGTCCAGGAGCCGATCGCGGTCGGCGACTACCGGCTGTCGCTCGGCGTCAGCATCGGGATCGCGCATTACCCCGCCCACGGGCGCACGGTCGAGGACCTCGTCAAGAACGCCGACGCGGCGCTCTACCGCGTGAAGCAGGAGGGGCGCGGCGCCTTCCGCTTCTTCGACAACTCGCTGAACGAGGCCGTCCAGGAGCGCCGGCTGATCGAGTTCGAGCTCAAGACCGCGGTGGCGCGCGGCGAGTGCCGGCTCGTCTACCAGCCGCAGGTCGAGACCGGGAACGGCCGCGTGCGCGCGCTCGAGGCGCTGCTGCGCTGGACCAACCCCAAGCTCGGCGCCGTCTCGCCCGCCAAGTTCATCCCGGTCGCCGAGGAATCGGGCGTGATCGTGCCGCTCGGCGCCTGGATCATCGACGAGGCGTGCCGGGAGGCGGCGAGCTGGCGCAAGCCGATCGCGGTCGCGATCAACCTGTCGGCCCTGCAGTTCCAGGCCGGCAACCTTGTTGAGCTCGTGCGCGAAGCGCTCGACCGGCACGGCCTGCCGCCGGAGCGTCTCGAGCTCGAGGTGACGGAGACCGCCCTCATGCGCGACCGCCGCACGGCCCAGGTGACGCTCGAGGCCCTGAAGGCGCTCGGGGTCCGGCTTGCGATCGACGATTTCGGCACGGGCTATTCGAGCCTGTCCTACCTGCAGAGCTTCCCGTTCGACACGCTGAAGGTGGACCGCGAGTTCATCGCCAATCTCGGCCGCGAGCGGCAGGCCGACGCGATCGTGAACGCGATCGTCAAGCTCGCCCACGAGCTGCGCCTGACCGTCGTGGCGGAGGGGGTCGAGACGGAAGGGCAGCGCGCCACCGTCGCGGCGCTCGGCTGCGAGCTCGTGCAGGGCTACCTGACCGGCCGGCCGGAGCCGATCGAGCTCATCGGAGCGCTCGTAGGCCGGTCCCGCCCGGAGGCGCTGGCGACAGCCGCATGATGGTTGTCCGTGATCGCTAGGCGGCGCCGCCGCGGAACAATCGCCCGCGTTCAGTCACCAGCACGACGGCGACGCAGGCGGCGCCGAGGACGAGGTAGCCTGTCGCGAGCGGGATCACCGTCCCGTTGAAGTGCTGGCCGATGGCGGCCCCGAGCCCTGCCCCGACGAGCGTCGTGTAGAAGCCGAGGAAGGACGAGGCCGTCCCGGCGACGCTGCCGAGCGGCCCCATGGCGAGCGCGTTGAAGTTCGGCATGGCGAGGCTCGCGCAGAACTGGCTCAGGCCCAGGATCACCACGAAGAGGAGGAGGGGCGGCTTGCCGCCGGTCGCGAGCGCGAGCGCGCATTGGGCGGCGCCGAGCGTGAGGAAGCCCAGCATCGCGGCATGCGACATGCGGTGCATGCCGAAGCGGCGCACGAGGTTGGCGTTGGTGAGGGCCGCGAGCCCCATCAGGGCCGCGACGGAGCCGAAGATCGCGGGAAACCAGCGCCCGAGCCCGTAGAGCTCGCCCAGGATCTGCTGCGCGGAGCCGACATAGGCCATCAGGCAGCCGAACATGGCGCCGACGGCCGTCCCGTAGCCGATCGCCGCCCGGCACGTCACCGTGAGCCGGACCGCCGCCAGGATCGGCCCGGCCGACGGGGCGAGGCGGAACGCGTCCGGCAAGGTCTCGGGCATGCGCCAGGCGAACCAGATCCCGAGCAGGACCGCGATCGCGAACATGGAGCCGAACAGCGCCTACCAGGGCGCGACCGCGAGGATGAGCCCGCCGATCGCGGGCGCGAGCACCGGCACGATGATGAAGACCATCATGGTGAAGGACATGACCCGGGCCATCTCGCGCCCGGAGAAGCGGTCCCGCACGATCGCGACCGCGAGGACGCGGCCGGCCGCCGCCCCGAGCCCCTGGATGAAGCGCGCCGCGAGCAGCCAATCGAGCGAGGGCGCGAGAGCCGCCCCGAGGGAGCCCAGCGTGTAGATCGAGAGCCCGACGAGGAAGAGGCGCCGTCGCCCCGCGATGTCGGCGAGCGGCCCGTAGATGAGCTGCGCCAGGCCGAAGCCCGCCATGTAGACGTAGACGAGAAGCTGCAGACGGTTCGGATCGTCCGCGACTCCGAAGGCGACGGCGAGCACCGGGAAGGCCGGCAGGACGTTGTCGACCGCATAGGCCGTGATGCCCATCATGAGCGCCACGATCGCCACGAACTCGGCCATGCCGGGCATGCGCCGGCTGAGCGTGTGGGGCGGGGTCGGCGCGTGCATGGCGGGATCTCGGGGGCGTGGCCGGCGGCGGGCCAGCCCGGAC
>JAFAPJ010000289.1 GCA_019247255.1 Methylobacteriaceae bacterium
GCCCAGCGGCGCATCTCAGTTTTGACCCGAGCGCCTGGGACATCCTCCAGCGTCCGGTCTGGATTTTTGACTTCACGCGTCGGCGCATGGCTTACGCGAACTCGGCCGCGCTCCGCTTGTGGCGCGCCGACACGCGCGAGGCCTTGCTCGACCGTGACTTCTCCGGCGCCTCGCCGGCCATGATCCAGCGGACCGAGCATGTGATGGCCCGCCTCGCGCGAGGCGAGGTCGTGAAGGAGCGGTGCACCTTCTACCCGCAGGGCGAGCCTGTCGCGGTCGACTGCCTGACCAGCGGCGTTCGGATCGACGGTGGCCGTCTCGCGATGCTGATCGAGGGTGCTGCGCTCGATGTGTCGCCGGAGGAATTGCGGGCGCTCGAAGCGCTACGCCACACGCGCGCGATGGTATCCTTGTACGACGGAGCAGGAGCCGCTCTGTTCCGCAACCCTGCTTCGCATGCGATCCAGCCGAGGAGCGAAGCCGGGTTCGCCGATCGCTTCGCCGACAAAGGGGAAGCCTTCCGGCTTTGGGCGAGCGCGCGAGAGTCGGCCACGAGCGCCGTCCTCCAGGTTCGGACGTGTCAGGGTTTGCGCTGGCATGTGGTCGACGCGCATCCGGTGCTCGACCCGGCAACCGGCGGCCCCGGCGTTCTCGTCAACGAGCGCGACGTCACGATCGAGGTCGATGCGCAGGCGCGCATCGAGCACATCGCCACGCATGACGGGCTGACCGATCTTCCCAATCGGGGGCAGTTCCGTCGCCGGCTCGAGGCCGCCTTGCAGGCGTACGCCGAAGGCGGGCCGCCTCCGACCCTCCTCTGTCTCGACCTCGACCGCTTTAAGCCCGTCAACGACGGCTACGGGCACTTGGTCGGCGATGGATTGCTGGTCGCCGTGGCGGAACGGCTGCGAGCGTGCCTCGGCCCGGGGGACCTGCCGGCGCGCCTCGGCGGCGACGAGTTCGCTGTCATTCATCTCGGCGACGGGGGCGCGACGCTGGCGGAGCGCCTGACCGCCGCCTTGTCGGAGCCCTACGAGGTGGCCGGCTACAAGCTCGACGTGAGCGCCAGCGTCGGCGTTGCACGAGCGCATCACGCTCCCGATGGGGTCGACGCGCTGGTGGGACGCGCCGACGCCGCTTTGTACGCGGCGAAGAGCGCGGGGCGCGCGCGTTGGAGCGTGGATGGCGCGCCTTCGCCGGCCCGTCGAAGCGCCGTGACCGAGCCGGCCTGACCATTTTGGCAACGGGGGTGGGTCAGCGGTTCGGCCTGACATCTCGGCGACGTCTGCACGTCTAGCGGCGTCGCTGGAGCGCATCGGTCAGCCCTCGCGGCGCGTCCAGCGCTAATTCTATCCGTCCGCGGCGGGTGGCGAGCGTGCGGGCGCGTCTGGAAACGCGCGGCCAGCAGCTGAAGGCCGGCCGGCGCCCGCACGGCAGAAAGACGCTCGCCCGGCCGCTTGACCGGGCGGACGCGCCGGGGCTCTTGATCGGCATGGCCACGTCCGATCCCCGCCTGCCCTACCTCGCCGCGCTGGAGCGCAAGGCGCTGTGGCTCTCGACCTGGACGATCCACAACGCGAACCACCTGCGGCCGAGCCGGGACGGCCTGAAGGTCGGCGGCCACCAGGCCTCCTCGGCCTCGCTCGCGACCGTGATGACCGCGCTCTACGGCGCCGTGCTGCGGCCGGAGGACCGGGTCGCGGTGAAGCCGCATGCGAACCCGGTCTTCCAGGCCCTCCAGTACCTCTTCGGCGCACAGACCCGGGAGAACCTCGAGCGCTTTCGCGGCTATGGCGGGGCGCAATCCTACCCATCCCGCACGAAGGACGACGACGACGTCGACTTCTCGACGGGCTCGGTCGGCTTGGGCGTGGCGCAGACGCTCTTCGCCTCGCTCGTCCAGGATTACGTCCGGGCGCATGGCTGGGGCGTCGAGCGGCCCGAGGGCCGGATGGTCGCGCTGCTCGGCGACGCCGAGATGGACGAGGGCAACATCTTCGAATCGCTGCTCGAGGGCTGGAAGCACGGCGTCCGGAATGTCTGGTGGGTGACCGACTACAATCGCCAAAGCCTCGACGCGGTCGTGCGCGAAGGGCTCTACAGCCGCTTCGAGGAGCTGTTCCGGGCCTTCGGCTGGGACGTCGTGCTCCTGAAATACGGGGCGCTGCAGGACGCCGCCTTCGCGGAGCCGGGCGGCGACAAGCT
>JAFAPJ010000292.1 GCA_019247255.1 Methylobacteriaceae bacterium
AAGCTCGAGGAAGCCGTAGACGACCTGCGCGCCGGCCTTCTCCAGGTCGCGCGCCCAGCGGATATTCGCCTCCTCGTCGAAGCGGGCCTTCAGCTCGACCAGCGCGGTGACCGACTTGCCAGCCTCGGCTGCTTCGGCGAGCGCGCGCACGATCGGCGAGTCGGACGAGGTCCGGTACAGCGTCTGCTTGATCGCCACGACATTCGGATCGCGCGCCGCCTGCTGCAGGAACTGGATGACGGCGTCGAACGACTCGTAAGGGTGGTGGACGATGATGTCCTTCGGGCGGATCGCCGCGAAGCAATCGCTCCCGTGCTCGCGGATGCGCTCGGGAAAGCGCGGGTTGTAGGGCCGGAACTTGAGGTCCGGGCGGTCGAGCGCGACGAGCTGCGAGAGCTCGTTCAGCGCGAGCATGCCCTCGACCAGGAAGATGTCCTCCCCCGTCGCGCCGAGCTCCTCGGCCACGAACTGCGCGAGGTCGGCCGGCATCGCGGCCTCGACCTCGAGCCGGATCACCGTGCCGTGCCGCCGCCGCTTCAGCGCGGTCTCGAAGAGGCGGACGAGATCCTCCGCCTCCTCCTCGATCTCGATGTCCGAATCGCGGATGACCCGGAAGGCGCCCTGCCCCTCGATCTTGTAGCCGGGGAAGAGCCGGTCCGCGAACATCACGACCGCCTGCTCGACCGCGATGAACCGCGCCCCGCCCGTCTCGGCGAAATCGGGCAGCCGCACGAAGCGGTCGACCTTGGCGGGCAGCCGAATCAGCGCGTTCAGCCGTCGCCCGTCGAGCTTGCGTGAGAGCGCGAGCGCGATCGAGAAGCCGAGATTGGGGATGAACGGGAAGGGATGGGCCGGGTCGACCGCGAGCGGGGTCAGGACCGGGAACACGTAGGCGAGATAGTATTCGGCGAGCCAGTCGCGCTCGCGCGCGCTCAGCTCCTGCGCCTCCGCGATGACGATGCCGTTCTCGAGGATCTCGCCCTTCAGTTCCGTCCAGCGGCGCTGCTGGTCGGCCGCGAGGCTGCCGGCCGCCGCGGCGATTCGGGTGATCTGCTCCTGCGGCGAGAGCCCGTCCTGGGAGGGCGTCGCGATACCGGAGCGGATCTGGCCGCGCAGCCCCGCGACCCGGACCATGAAGAACTCGTCGAGGTTGTTCGCCGAGATCGACAGGAAGCGCAGCTGCTCGAGCAGCGGGTGCTTGGCGTTCGAGGCCTCCTCGAGAACGCGGCGGTTGAACTGGAGCCAAGAAAGCTCGCGGTTGATGAAGCGGGCCGGGCTCTGCCGGAGCGCCCTCCCCTCGGCGAGCTCGGCCTCCGAGCGCCGGGGCTCAGCGGGACGGATCTCAGCCGGATTGGTGGCGGGCAGCGCGATCGGGACGGGCTTGTCGGCGGTCGCCCCGATCCTGAGCGCTTCCGTCACGGCCACGGGCGCAGGCTTCGGAAGCGCGGCGCCGCGGCGACGCGCGGAGGCCGGGCCGACGGTGTCCGCGGTCGACGAGCCTTCGACGGTGCTGGTCACGCTTGCCTCCTGCCGCCTCCGGCGGCGAACGACCGTCATGTGCTCTGCGACTCCTTCGTGACGGCGGTATGATAGGGGGGGCGGCGGCGTGGCGGAACCGCCCTCGGACGCCGCTCAGAGCTCGTCGGCATCGAGCTCGGGCTCGATGCCGCGCAGGATCGCGGCCGCGATGAGACGAGTGACGCGGCGACCTCGGCTGAGCGCCTCCTCGTCGATCGCGGCCACGACGGCGCGCGCCTCCGCGATCGAACGCCCGATCCGGGCCGCGACGTATTCGACGACACCTGCCTCCACGGCGAGCTGCCGGTCCATGAAGAGCTTGACCAGCACCGCGCGCATCAGCGCGTCGTCCGGCGGGCCGATGCGGACGGAAGGTGCGAGGCGCAGGCGGGACCGGAGGTCTGCCGTCAGGATTCCGCACCCCTCGATCGGCGCTGCGCTCGTGAACAGGATCGGCAGGGCGCGCTCGCGGCCGAGATTGACGAGGTGGAAGAGCGCCGACTCGTCCAGCGGGCCGCGATCGATGTCCTCCAGGACGAGACCGGGAGAGGCGAGCAGCGTCGGCACGGTCTCGGCGCCGACCGCGGAGGCCGGGACCGTCCGGGCGCCCGTCCGCTCGGCCCAGATCGCCGCCAGGTGGCTCTTGCCGCTCCCGCTCGGGCCTTCGAGATGCAGGAGCGAGCTCGGCCAGGCCGGCCAGGCGGTGACGAGCGCATGCGCGGCCGCGTTCGAGGGACCGATCAGGAAATCCTCGGCGCCGTAGCGCGGGTCGACCGGCAGGTCGAGGACGAGCTGGCGCAGCCGCTCAGCCATCCCGCCGTCCGGGAATCGCCACGAGCTCCTCGATCGGGCGGCCGGCGTAGAATTGGCTCTCGCGGTAGCGGGCGACGGCGTAGCGCAGGAGGACGCCGATGATCGCGGCCATCGGCACCGCGAGGAGGAGGCCCACGAAGCCGAACAGACTCCCGAAGGCGAGGAGCGCGAACATGACCCAGACGGGATGGAGGCCGACGGAGGCGCCGACGAGCTTCGGCGACAGGATATTGCCCTCGATGAACTGCCCGACGAAGAAGACGCCGAGCGTCGCGACGATCCAGGTCCAGTCCGGCAAGAACTGAACGAGCGCGACCGCGACCGACAGGAAGAGACCTGTCAGGGATCCCACATAGGGGATGAAGCTGATCAGGCCCGCGACCATCCCGATCAGCGCACCGAAATTGAGCCCGATCAGCGTGAGGCCTGTCGCGTAGAAGATTGCGAGCGAGATGCAGACCGCCGTCTGGCCGCGCACGAAGCCTGCGACGGCGCGGTCCATGTCGCGGGCGAGCTGGCGCACAACCGTCCGGTGGCGGGGCGGCGTCCAGTCGTCGAGCGTCTCGATCATCCGGTCCCAATCCACCAGCAGATAGAAGGCCACCACGGGCGTCACGACGAGAATGGACAGAAGGCCGACGAGGGCCTGGCCGCCCGTCCAGAGCGAGCGTACGAAGCCGGCGGCCCAGCTCGCGCCCTGCCCCACGAGGTCGCCCACGTAGCGCTGCGCCTGAGCGAGCGCCCCCTCGCCGCCGACCCGATCGATGAGCGGCCCGCCCTGCTCGGCGACGAGGTTCTGCAGGCGCCCGACATAGCCGGGCACCTGCTCGACGAAGCTCAGCACCTGCTGCACCGCGAGCGGGACGACGAGGACCAGGATGAGCGCGAGCGCGAGGACGAAGATCGCGAGGATCAGGATCGTCGCGGCGAGCCGCCCCATGCCGAGCCGCTCGAGGCGGTCCGCCACGGGATCGAGCAGGTAGGCGAGCGCCGCGCCGGCGACGAAAGGCAGGAGGATGCCGGAGAAGAGGTAGAGGCAGCCCGCGACGAGGGCGATCGCGAGGAGCGGGTAGGCGACCTGTCGCTGCATGGCTGCCGCTCCTTGCCGATCGGCCGCTCAGACGCCCGCCATGTGCCGAAGCCAGCGCGCGAGATAGGCGGCGGCCGAGACGACGGTCAAGGCGGCGACCGCGCCCGTGCCGGCGCTCCAGAGCCAGCCGATGTCGAGCGCGAAGGCCTTCATGCCGAGGACGAGGGCCGCGAAGGCGATCTGAACGGCCGTGTTGACCTTGCTGACGAAGAGCGGACGGATCTCCATCGGCTGGTCCATGAGCCGCGACAGGATGATCGCCGCGACGATCATGAGGTCGCGAGAGACGACGAGCACCGCGAGCCAGCGCGGCAGCTCGCCGCCGATCGCCATCGTGATGTAGATCGAGACGAGGAGCGCCTTGTCGGCGAGCGGGTCGAGATAGGCCCCGAACTCGGTGCGCATGTCGAAGCGGCGCGCGATGAAGCCGTCGGCCGCGTCGGACGCGCCGGCCGTGACGAACAGCAGGAACGCCGCCATCCAGCGGGAATCGGCGATCGCCAGGATGACGAGGGGGACGAGGACGAGCCTGAGAACGGTGATGAGGTTGGGGATCGTCATCCGGCGGGGCGAGACGCTTCTCTGATGGCGGGGGAGCCGCGCTTGCGCCGTCCTTCCTGCAGCCTTACTGCCCGCCCCGTGCCGATGGAAGCGCGATGACCGAAACCGGCGAGCCGCCCGCCCGACCGGGCCTGACCTATGCGCAGGCCGGCGTCGACATCGAGGCCGGCAACGCGATGGTGGACGCGATCCGGCCGCTCGTGCGCTCGACCGCGCGACCCGGAGCGGATGCCGAGATCGGCGGCTTCGGCGGCCTTTTCGACCTGAAGGCCGCCGGGTTCCGGGATCCGATCCTGGTCGCCGCGAATGACGGGGTCGGCACCAAGGTCAAGATCGCGATCGAGACCGGGCGGCACGACACGATCGGCATCGACCTCGTGGCGATGTGCGTGAACGACCTCATCGTCCAGGGCGCGGAGCCGCTCCTGTTCCTCGATTATTTCGCGACCGCGAAGCTCGAGCCTGAGGTCGGGGTCGCGATCGTGCGTGGGATCGCGGAGGGCTGCCGGCAGGCGGGCTGCGCGCTTGTCGGCGGCGAGACCGCCGAGATGCCGGGCCTCTATGCGGGGCGGGATTACGACCTCGCAGGCTTCGCGCTCGGCGCCGCCGAGCGGGGCACGCTCCTTCCCCGCGAGGACGTCGCGCCGGGCGACGCCGTGCTCGGCCTCCTCTCCTCCGGCGTCCATTCGAACGGCTTCTCCCTCGTCCGCCGGATCGTGGCCGCGGCGGGCCTCGCCTGGGACGACCCGGCCCCGTTCGCGCCCGGCCGCTCGCTCGGCGAGGCGTTGCTCGAGCCGACCCGCATCTACGTGAAGCCCGTGCTCGGCGCCTTGAAGCGCAGCCGCGGCGTGAAGGCGATCGCCCACATCACCGGAGGCGGCTTTCCGGACAACATCCCGCGCGTGCTGCCGGACGGGCTCGGCGTGCGGCTCGCGCTCGGCGATCTCCGCCTCCCGCCCGTCTTCGCCTGGCTCGCCCGGACGGGCCGCGTGGCCGAGCCCGAGATGCTGCGTACCTTTAATTGCGGGATCGGCATGGTCCTCGTGGCCGGCCAGGCCGACCTTCGCGACGTCACGCTCGCGCTGCGCGAGGAGGGCGAGGCGCCGGTGATCCTCGGCGAGGTCGTCCCGCGCGCGCCGGGCGAGGCGCCGGTCACCTATTCCGGCACGCTCGGGCTGTGAGCGCAGCCGCGCTGAGGCGACGGGTCGGGATCCTGATCTCCGGCCGCGGCTCGAACATGGCCTCGCTGATCGCGGCGGCGACCGACCCGACCTACCCGGCCGAGATCGCTCTCGTTCTCTCGAACCGCCCCGACGCCGCCGGCCTCGCCCGCGCCGCCGAGGCCGGGATCGCGACCGCGATCGTCGAGCATCGCGGGTTTGCGGACCGGGACAGCTTCGACGCCGCGATGGAGGAACGGCTCGCGGCGCATGACGTCGAGATTGTCTGCCTCGCGGGCTTCATGCGGATCCTGTCGGCGCCGTTCGTGGATCGCTGGCGCGGCCGGATGCTGAACATCCACCCGTCGCTGCTGCCCGCCTTCAAAGGGCTCGACCCGCACGGCCAGGCGCTCGCGGCGGGCGTCCGGATCCATGGCTGCACGGTGCATTTCGTCGTGCCCGAGCTCGATTCGGGTCCGATCGTTGCCCAGGCCGCCGTACCGGTCCGACCCGGGGACACCGTCGATCGCCTCGCGGCCCGCGTGCTCGCCGAGGAGCACCGCTTGTATCCGGAAGGGTTGGCGCTCGTTGCGAGCGGCCGCGCGCGGCTCGAGGGCGACCGCACGGTTTTCGGCTGAGCGCGCCTCAGCCGACGGAATCGAGCACCTTCGCCCGCGCGGCCAAGGCCGGCTCGTCGACGGGCGCGACGACCCGTTCGAGCGCGACCCGGTTGTCGTGGAAGGCCGCCCCGCCATAAGGCGCAATCGAATCGGCGCCCGTCAGCGTGTTGATGCCGCGCCCATCCGGATAGGCGGCGTTCGGCCAGATCGACTCCGCGATCAGCACGCCGCGCCGGACGCCCGGAAACAGCCTCGCCCGGAGCAGCACGGCGCCCCGCTCGTTGCGTAGCCTGACCCAGTTGTCCGTCGCGATCCCGAGCGGTCCCGCGTCGTCCGGGTGGACCAGAACCTCGGGTCGCGCCTCGCGGGCGAGGCTCGTCGGGGTCTCGGTGAAGGTCGAGTTCAGGAAGTTGCGGGCCGGGCTCGTCGCGAGGCGGAAGGGCAGCTCCTCCGTCGCCTCCTCGGTCACGGCCCAATGGTCCGGCAGGCCCGGCAGGCGCTCATGCGGCCCCATGGGGCCGTCGTTGGCATTGGGCACGCTCGTCCAGTCCGGCCGGAAGCGGAACTTGCGGTCAGGGTAGCGGAAGCCGTCGAGGTAATGCGCCTCGGCGAAGGGCGGCTGCAGGTCGACGAAGCGGGCGGCCTCGAGCTCGGCGAGCGTGCCCCGCTTCGAGGCCTGAAGCGTTTCGTCGATGAGCTCCCGCGGGCTCATGTGGAAGCCGCGATGCTCGGCCCCGACCCGTTCGGCAAGCGCGCAGATCACGTCGTGGTTGGACCGGCACTCGCCCGGCGTCTCCACGAGCTTCGGACCGAACTGCAGGTGCTGGTGACCGCCCGCCGTGTAGAGGTCGTCGTGCTCGAGGAACATGGTCGCGGGCAGCACGACGTCGGCCATGCGGGCCGTCTCGGTCATGAACTGCTCGTGGACGCAAACGAACAGGTCCTCGCGCGCGAAGCCTCGCTTCACGAGCTCCTGCTCCGGCGCGACCGAGACCGGATTCGTGTTCTGGACCAGCATCGCGGCGACGGGCGGCCCGCCGCGCAACGCCTCGGGATCGCCCGTCAGCACGCGCCCGATCTTCGACTGGTCGAGCCGGCGCACGGAGCGATCCTGGCGATCGAGCGCCTCGATCGCGTTCGTGCGCAGCCCGTAGATGCCGCTGTTCGAATGGAAGGCGCCGCCGCCCTCGTGCTGCCAGGCGCCCGTGACCGCCGGGATGCAGAGCGCCGCATGCATGTTCACGGCGCCATTGCGCGAGCGCGAGAAGCCGTAGCCCAGCCGGAAGTAGGCGCGCTTGCGAGTGCCGACGAGACGGGCGAACGCCTCGATCTCGTCGCTCGAGAGGCCCGTGATCGCGGCGGCCCAGGCGGGATCGCGCGCGGCGAGGTGGCGTTCCAGCCCCGCCGGGTCGTCGGTGTAGCGGGCGAGGTAGTCGCGGTCGGCGTGGCCGTCGCGGAAAAGGACGTGCATCACGGCGCAGGCGAGCGCGCCGTCCGTGCCCGGGCGAAGCACGAGGCCGAGGTCGGCCTGTTTCACCGTCGCGTTCTTGTAGATGTCGATCGCGACGATCTTGGCGCCGCGGTTCTTCCGGGCCGCCAGCGCGTGGGTCATCACGTTGACCTGCGTGTGGACCGGGTTCGTGCCCCAGATCACAACGCAATCCGCCTTCACCATTTCCCGCGGGTCGGAGCCCGCGAGCTTGCCGGTCCCGGCGATGAAGCCGGTCCAGGACGAGGTCGTGCAGATGGTCGAGTACTGGCCCGAATAGCGCTTCGCGTGGCGCAGGCGGTTGATGCCGTCGCGCATCACGTAACCCATCGTCCCGGCGTAGAAGTAAGGCCAGACGGCCTCCGGCCCGATCTCCCGCTCGGCCTTGAGGAAAGCCTCGGCCGTGAGATCGAGCGCCTCGTCCCAGGAGACCCGAACGAAGCGCCCGGACGTCTTGGGGCCGACCCGCTTTAGGGGATGGAGGAGGCGATCCGGATGATGGATCCGCTCCGCATAGCGCGCGACCTTCGCGCAGATCACGCCCGCCGTGTAGGTCTGGTCCTCGGCGCCCCGAACCCGGCCGATCGTGCGCCCGTCGAGCACCTCGACCTCGAGGCCGCAGGTCGAGGGGCAATCGTGCGGGCAGACGGAGAAGCGGCGCTCGATCCGCGGCTGAGCCGTCATCCTCGGCCTCTCAGATCGACGCCGTCATGTAGCGGGCCTCGGCGCCGTAGCCCGCGAGCCCGGCCTCGATCCGCTCGCTCGCGCGGACCGTAAAGCCGAGACCGGCCCAAAGCGGTACCGTGCCGTAGACGGAGGTCAAGGCGAGACCCTGCAGGCCGAGCATACGGGCGACCCGTCGCATCGCCTCGAGGTAGGCGCCCGCGCCGCCTTCTCCGCGCGCCTCGGGGAGGATCGCGACGTCATGGACGTAAAGGAGGGTGGCGTCGGCCGGCCAGGCCCCGTGGAACGTGTCGAGCGGCGGGACGTCGTCCAGCCGCCAGGGGTAGCTCAGGCCGTAGCCTCGGACCGCACCGGACGCGTCCGCGAAGGCGAGGCACCCGTCCGGACACAGGCGCAGCTTCTCGTGGACCGTCTCGGGCCGCTCGAAGAAGGTCGGATGGAGAACGTCCGCGATCGCCTCGACCGCGGGCAGGTCCTCGGCGAGGAGCGGCCGCCAGGCGAGCCGGCGGCCCGCGCCCATCAGCCGACGATGTCGTTGCCGGAGAAGAACTGCGCGATCTCCACCTGCGCGGTCTCGGGCGCGTCCGAGCCGTGAACCGTGTTCTCGCCGACCGAGAGCGCGAAGCGCTTGCGGATCGTCCCGTCGGCGGCGTTCGCTGGATTCGTCGCGCCCATGACCTCGCGGTAGCGCGCGATCGCGTTTTCGCCCTCGAGCACCTGCACGACGACGGGCGCCGCGATCATGCTCTCGACGAGCTCGCCGAAGAAGGGCCGCTCGCGATGGACGCCGTAGAAGGTCTCGGCCTGCTCGCGGGTCATCCGGACCCGGCGCTGAGCCACGATCCGCAGCCCCGCCTCCTCGATCGCCGCGTTGACCGCGCCCGTGAGGTTGCGCCGGGTCGCGTCGGGCTTGAGGATGGAAAAGGTCCGCTCGATCGCCATGAAGCACCGTTCGTGAGGGAGGCGCCGGCTCTATAGACAGCCGGTCGGGGCCCCTCAAGCGCCGGGGCGTCTCAGTGCTGGCGCGAGAGCCAGAGCCGAGCGGACCGCTGGGCGTTGGAGATCTGCGCGGCGGTCATCTCGGCCGCGATCTCGGCGCGCCGGGCGGCGGCCGGGCCGAAACCGCGCGCGGCCGCCACGTTCAGCCATTGATGCGCGACCACGAGATCCGGCTCGACGCTACGGCCAGCCGCGTACATGCAGCCGAGCTCGTAATAGACCTCGGCGGGCGCCGCGACCGGAGCCAGCGCGGCCATGTCGCTGCTGGACATCTCGAAACGAGCCATCGTGAACACTCCGTTGTTGTCTGCCCTGGTGCAAGGATCGACTGTCCTTGTCTGATGCTCATCATGAAAGGGCCGGCCTGCCAGAGCGCTAAAATTCGAGGTGAATTTGTCGGTGAGAGAAGTGAACGGCCCTCAACCTGAACAGGAAGTTGCCGCCTGCGACGGCGATCGCCACAGTTTCTGCAAAGTCCCGGCCGACCTTGGCGCCATAGCCCTGAGCGGTCCGACGAGCGGGAGGCGAACATGCATCGAGGCACACTCGCGGGACTGGCCGCCGCCATCTTCGCGTCGACCGGCGCGGCCGCGGCGGGGCCCGAACATCTCGTGGGGACCTGGATGACCGAGAGCCGGGATTCCAAGATCCGCGTCGCGCCGTGCGGCCGCGTCTATTGCGCGACGGTCGTCTGGGCGAAAACGAACAGCCTCGACGCCCGCAACCCCGATCCGGGGCTGCGGCGGCGCGGGACGATCGGCATGCAGCTCACCAAGGACATGCGGCCCGCAGGCGACGGGAGCTTGTCAGGATCGATCTACAACCCCGAAGATGGAAAGACCTATTCCGCCTCGATGAACCTCAGGGGCACGAACGACCTCGAGGTGAGCGGATGCGTTCTGGGAGGACTGATTTGCGGCTCGGAAACATGGAAGCGGGATTCGGAGGACACGGCGAGCGCGGCGCCGGCCCCGCACTGATCGCGGCCCGGCTCGCCCTCGCGGCCGGCCTCGCGCTCGCCGCCGGCGGCGCCTGGGCTCAGAGCCGTGACATCACGGGCACCTGGCTGACGGAGAACGGGAATTCCCGCGTGCGTATCGCGCCTTGCGGTTCCGGGCGCTGCGGCACGATCGTTTGGACGAAGGCCGACGTGAAGGACGTCCACAATCCCAATCCCGAGCAGCGCTCACGATCCCTCGTGGGCGTGCGCCTCATCTCCGACCTGAAGCAGTCCGGCGACAGCTGGACGGGCTCGCTCTACAATCCGCAGGACGGCAAGACCTATTCGGGCCGCGCCCGGCCGACCTCGGCGCGCGAGATGGAGCTGTCGGGCTGCGTGTTCGGCGGCCTCATCTGCAAATCGCAGACCTGGACGAAGCTCGACTGACCGCAATCAGCGGGCGCGCTGCCCGAACAGGACGGCGCGCACCGCGGGGTCGGTCAGGTCGTTCGCCCGGCGGTCCTCCGCGTTGACCGCGAGGCCGCGCTGCACGGCCGGGCGGGCGTACATCAGGTCGAGCCAGCGCTGCATGTGCGGGAAGCCGTCGATGGTCTGTCCCTGACGTTCCCAGAGCTTCGCCCACGGGTAGATCGCCATGTCGGCGATCGTATACTCGCCGGCGACGTATTCACGGTCGGCGAGGCGCTTGTTCAGGACACCGTAGAGCCGGTTCGTCTCGTTCGTGTAGCGGTCGATCGCGTAGGGGATCTTCTCGGGCGCGTAGATCCGGAAATGATGCGTCTGCCCGGCCATGGGGCCGAGCCCGGCCATCTGCCAGAACAGCCATTGCTCGACCTCGACGCGACGGCGCTCGTCCTGCGGGAAGAAGCGTCCCGTCTTCCGCCCGAGATAGGCGAGGATCGCGCCCGATTCGAAGACCGAGATCGGCTGGCCGCCCGGCCCGTCG
>JAFAPJ010000138.1 GCA_019247255.1 Methylobacteriaceae bacterium
TCGATCCCGGCCCGCGGCCCGGTCGTGCCCCGGAAGGCGAGGTCGAGCGTATCGCCGACGGCCCGGGCCTGCGCCGGATCGCTGAGGCGCAGACCCGCGGCCCGCAGGTCCGCGGCGAGCGGGATTGGCGTGCCGGCCGAGACGAGCGAGCCCTGGGGCCGCGCGGAGAACGTCCCCTCGACCGACCGGACGCGCCCCTGCGGAACCTGGAGGTCGGCGGCGGAGAGCCGCGCCTCGACCCGCGGTCCCGCGATCGGCCCCGCGATCGTTGCCTGGAGCGCGAGACGGCCCACCTCCGTCCCGCCCACGACGGTGCGGCTCGCGGCGTTCGCCCGGCTGGCGACCGTGACGCGCAGGTCCGCGAGCGCGCCGGCCCCGATCCCGCCGGTCACCTCCGTCCGGACCAGCGCGCCGTCGAGCGCGATCCCGGGCGGGAGGATCGCGACCGCGCCGTCGTCGCCGATCATTGCGGTTCCGGACAGCCGGGTCGTGCCGGCGAGGACGGGCCGCACCGCCTCCGGAAGCCAGCCACCGACCCGGGCCTCGAGGTCGAGCGCGAGTCGCCGTGCCGCGCCCTCGCGCGACACCGTGACGAACCCGTTCGCGCCGATCTCGGGACCGGCCTCGAAGCCGACCTCGGCCCGGTATGCGTCGAGCGGGCCGGTCCCGCTGACGTCGAGCCGCACGGGCGGCAGGTCCGGGATCGCGGCCGCACGCGCGACGATCCCGCCGGCCGGCTCGGCCACCGCGAGCTTCAGGTCGAGCCGGCTTGTCTGCTGGCCGGCGGGGGTCGGGACGAAGCCGAGCCGGGCCGTGTAGGTGCCGGCGGCGTCGAGCCGGCGCGCCTCGAGCGTGAGGTCGAGCCCTTCCGACGGCGGCCCCAGCGTCGCGGCGCCCGAGGCCGATACCCGGGCGGCCGTGCCGAGGATCGGCTCGCCCAAGCTGAGCTCGCCCAGCGCGAAGGCCCGGACGATTACCTTGAGGGGCAGCTCGGGCAGGATCGGCTGATCCTCGCCGGGCACGGGGCCCTCGGCGGGCAACGGCTTGCGGGCGATCTCGAGCTTGCCGATCTCGAGCCGGTCGACCTCGAGACGCCGCGTGAGGAGCGCGAGCCGGCGCCACTCGATCCGGGCCCGGTCGAGGCGCAGCCAGACGCCGTCCCGGTCGGCGATCGTGATGTCCCGGATCGTCGCGTCGGACGAGAGCGCCCCGTCGACCGCGCCGATCGAGACCCGGGTCGCGGGCGTCGAGAGGAGGCGCGAGATCAGGTCGGCCAGGATGCCGCGATCCTCCTCGGCCGCGCGAGGCGCGGCGCCGCCCGCGAGCGCGAGAACGATGAGCGCGAGTGCGAGCAGGCGAGCCGCCATCAGAAGGCCTGCCCGATGGAGACGTAGAGCGCGACGGGCTGGTCGCCGCGCCGCGGGTTGATCGGGGCCGCGATGTCGAGGCGGATCGGACCGATCGGGGTCACGTAGAAGGCGCCGATCCCGCCCGAATAGCGCGTCTCGCCCTGCTCGGACCTGAGCCCGATCGTCGTCGCCCGGTCGGCTTTCGTGAACGGGACCGGGCCCCGATAGGCGCCGCCTGCATCCAGGAACGGGACGATCCCGATCGCGTCCGTCACCTTGATGCGGGCTTCGAGCGACCCGTCGAGCTCCGAACGTCCCCCGACCCGGAAGCCCAGCGGCCCGACAGGCGTGGCGGGCGCGATCGTGCCGACGCGGTAGCCCCGGACGGAGCCGCTGCCCCCCACGAAGAAGCGGTAGTCGTCCGGGATGAGGCCGAGCGGGCCGGGATCGCCGAAGACCGACCCGAAGCCGATCCGGCCCGCCAGCACCACGCGGCCGTCCTCGTCGACCGGCAGGTAGCCCGAGGCCGCGAGCGTCGCCCGGGTGAAGTCCGGCGTGCCGCCCGTCACCACGGGCGCGCCGGGGCGACCCGTGAAGCTCCGGCCGTCGAAGCCGAGATAGGGCGTGAGCGTCGCGTTCACCCGCACGCCGGTCGTGGGGCCGAGCGCGTTGTCCGTGCTGTCGAACCTGACCCCGAGCGGCAGGCCGAAGAGGCCGTAATTCACGGCCGAGATCGCGTCGGTCGTCCGGCCACGCTCTCCCTTGAAGCCGAAGCTCGCCGAAAGGGCATCGTCCACCCGGTAGCGGAGCGCCGCCGTCCCCCCCGCGTCGCGCAACGTGTAGCCGCCGAA
>JAFAPJ010000246.1 GCA_019247255.1 Methylobacteriaceae bacterium
AAACCGGATCGCGTTCGCCCAGTGCCGCAGGCCCCGCAGCGTTCCCTTCCGCATGTAGTCGCTACGCGCGGCGACCGAATTGTTGAAGACGTATTGGCCGGCTGCGTCGGGCCCCTGCGTCTTCGCGAGCTTGAACAGCCCACCCGCCCGATTGTCCTGACCGGGCTGGCCCGGTACCTCGTCGAACCAGACGACGTTCGAGAAGAGGTACAGGTACGACGAGGCTGAGCCTTCGATCGAGAACGGCTTGTGAGCGTTGCGGATTCGGTTGCGGTAGAACCACCAGTTGGAGGAGCGACCCTCGGGCTCGAAGACGTTGTCGCGAATATAGGCGAACGAGCAGTCATGGACGCTGAAATCCTGCGAGAGCGCGGGGTCCAGGTTGTCGTTGAAGGCGTGCACCGCGTTGAAGGCGTGCTCCACGGTGCAGTTGCGGATGGTCACGCCGCCCCGGATCCCGAAGCCGCGGACGAAGTCGCCGTCGAACAGACGCCAGTCCCGGGCGACATCGACGGGCTGCTCCCCATGCACCGACTCCCAGGCGATCCGGCGCCAGAGCCAATCGCGCGATACGTCCTGACACCAGCGGACGTTCTCGATCAGGATGTCCGACGTCGACGCGCCCGCCGCTCCGATCGCGAAGGTCGCGTCCTCGATCCCGAGATTGCGCAGGGTGATCGATTGCGCCTCGCCGAGGTAGAGCGCCGACGGCCAGGCGCGGCGCACCGTGAAGCCGTCCAGGACGAGGTGCGAGCAGCGCTCCACGCTGATCATCGCCTCGGACATGAAAGGCCAGAGGCCCGGATAACCGCCCTGCTTCACGGCATCGATCGCGCGGCGGTTGCCCTCCTCGCGGTAATCGGTAGCGGTCCGCCCGCCGTCGAAGACCGCGCCCGGCTCGCCGCGGATCGTGATGGGCCGATCTTGCGTCCCCCCGAGGCCGCGGAGGCTGAGCTCGTCCGTGTACCGACCCGGCTGGAGCTTCAACGTGTCGCCCGGTCGGAGCTGCCGGGCCAGATCGGCTAGCGACGTCGGATCGGCCGTGATGTCGCCCATGCCGTCACTCCCGTCGACCCGTCACCCGACCCGGAGCCGCCATCTCCTCGCGCGCTCCGCCTCACATCACGGCACCGATCTGCCAGGGCACGAACTCGGCGTCGCCGTAGCCGAGCTCCTCGCTCTTCGTGCGCCGGCCGGACGCGACCGCGAGAATGGTCTCGAAGATCTCGCGGCCCTTCTCCTCGACGGGCACGCCTTCGAGGATCGACCCGCAATCGATGTCCATGTCGTCCTCCATCCGTCGATAGATGTCGGAATTCGTGGCGATCTTGATGGACGGTGCGGGCTTCGCCCCGAAGGCCGAGCCGCGACCCGTCGTGAAGCAGATGAGGTTCGCTCCGCCCGCGACCTGGCCGGTCGCGGCGACCGGGTCGTAGCCCGGCGTATCCATGTAGACGAAGCCGTGCTCGCGCACGGGCTCGGCATATTCGTAGACGGCGCGGAGCGTCGACCGCCCGCCCTTCGCGGCGGCGCCGAGCGACTTCTCGAGGATGGTCGTGAGCCCGCCCGCCTTGTTGCCGGGCGAGGGATTGTTGTTCATCTCGCCGCCGTTCTTCGCCGTGTACTCCTCCCACCAGCGGATGCGCGAGACGAGCTTCTCGCCGACCGGAACGGAGGCGGCGCGGCGGGTCAAAAGGTGCTCCGCCCCGTAGATCTCGGGCGTCTCGGACAGGATCGAGGTGCCGCCCTGCGCAACGAGAATGTCCGACGCGACGCCGAGAGCCGGGTTCGCGGTGAGCGCCGAATAGCCGTCCGAGCCGCCGCATTGGAGCGCGAGCACGAGCTCGGAGGCCGGCCGCGTCGTGCGGCGCGCGGCGGCCGCGCGCGGCAGCATCTCACGGATCGCGCCCACGATCGTGTCGACCGTCTTGCGGGTGCCGCCGGTCTCCTGGATCGTCAGGCTCCGGAAGGTGTCGGATTCCGCGATCCCGTATTCCTGCTTCATCCGGCCGATCTGGAAGACCTCGCAGCCGAGCCCGACCATCACGACGCCCGCGAAGTTCGGGTGGCTCGCATAGCCCCATTGCGTGCGCCGGAGGACCTCGAAGCCCTCGCCATAGGCGGCGTGCCCGCAGCCCGTGCCGTGGACGATCGCGACGATCCCGTCGACGCCGGGGTAAGCCTCGAGCAGGCCCGCCCTCTCCACCGCCGCGGCCGCGAAGCGGGCGACCGAGGCCGAGCAGTTCACGGAGGTGAGGATGCCGATGTAGTTCCGCGTGCCCGTGCGCCCGTTCGGCCGCAGATAGCCCTCGAAGGTCGCGCGCGCCGCCTCGGGGACGAGCTCGTCGTCGCGCGCGTCCTCGGCGAAGCGATAGTCGCGGTCGAAGGCGTGAAGCCCGACATTGTGCTCGTGCACCCAGTCGCCTGGGGCGATGTGGGTCGTCGCGAACCCGATCACCTGGCCGAACTTCAGGACGGGCTCGCCCGCGCGGATCGGCCTGACCGCCATCTTGTGCCCTTTCGGGACGCGCCCGCGCGCCGTGATGGCGTGCGCGAGGTCGCCGGCGGCGACCGCGTCCACCGCGACCACCACGTTATCGCTCGGCCCGAGATGAATGACGCGAGGATTGTGCATGGCGTTCCCACTCTCGTTCTGCTCATCTAGGTCGGCGGTTCTATCGAGAGCAAGCATGCCGGAGCCGGCGCCCCGCCTGAACATCTGGGACGATCACTGGGATTTTCGGCCCGAGGACTGCCCCTGCGACGTCGATTTCGTCCGCTGGCTGGACCGGGAGGGCATCCGGGACGCTGCGATCTACCATTTCGGGTCGGGCGGCCACCACCATGTCGGGATCGAGTGCGCGCGACCCGATCGCCGCAACTCCGTCCTGGCGATCACCGCGGCGCCGCGGGAACACGAGAGCTTCGTCCAGCTCGCTCTGGCTCGGCCCGAGCTCCTGCGCTTCTACTCGGCCGTGTTCGGCGACATCTACCTCGTCAACGCCCGGCTCCTGCCGGAGCTCGACGTCGCCACGCTCTTCCACCTGTGCGAGTTTCGTTCGGCGCGGAACGACGCCTACGGGGCGCTCGACGACCTCGCGGTGACCCAGGTGGTCGCGAGCCGGATCAGGCCGGGCGGCCACCTCCTGTTCTTCCCGGGCTCCTTCGCCTGGGATCGGGCGAACGACAGCGCCAAGGACGTGGTGGCGGCCTGGGCGGCCGAGAGCGACTTTACCGAGATCGGCCGCTTCGGCTCGCTCCTCGTGTATCGCCGGGCAGGCGGCGGGGCGGAGCTCGCGCCCCCTCACTGAGCCTTGGGCTTCGCGTCGTCCGGCTTCGGCGCCCCGATCTTGTGGTTCGCGACGTCGTTCGACACGGTCGCATCGCGCTGGTCGGATTTCGTGGCCCCGTTGGTGGCGGAGGCCGGCGCCATCTGGCCCGTCTCGGCGAAGTGGTGCAGCCCCGCGGCCGCCACGCCCACGAAGGCGAGGATCGCGAGGACGATGAAGGTCGCCTGCCGGCTCTTGCGCATGGATGTCTCCTGTCCCGGCGCCAATGGCGGGAGCAGGCCGGCAGTTCCGCCCGTGCGGCGCCGGACGGCGAGGGGCCGCAGGGCGAGCCCCCGCCGTGAGGGCACTTCCCAGCCGGGTCGACCCTTCCTATATTCGTCGGGCCGGGGCGACCCGGCTATGACCGTAGAGGCAGGGTGGAATAGGCGTTTAGGACGCGGGTTCAATTCCCGCCGTCTCCACCAGGAGCGCATCTCGGTGCGTTGCTGATGGGGACGATCTGGGTTCGACTAGGCGCGATAAAGACCAGGCTGCGGTTAGGCTGAGCTACGGCCTTGATAGTGCAAACACACAACTGCCAACGACAACGTTGACATGCGTGAGGTTCGCCTCGCGGCGTAACCGAACGGGGCTCGGGAAAGCCTAGCAACAGAAACGGCGCCTCAGGGCGCCGTTCCCATTTTCAGCCTTCGTCAGACGGGTTGGGGCAGCGGCGCGGGCCCGGCGGCCGGCCGCGGGACCGGCGCCGCGGGCCGGAGCGCGCGTTCGTCTCCGGCGCGCCGCATGAGGTTGCGCGCCCTCACGCCCCAGAGCAGCCCCATGAACATCCACAGGTGCCGCCAGCGCTCCGCCTCGTGCAGG
>JAFAPJ010000297.1 GCA_019247255.1 Methylobacteriaceae bacterium
CCTGTCCGTCGGGTCCTGCGAACATCATGCACGTTCATGGCCTCGACGACGGCACCGTGCCGATGGCTGGCCGCCGGCTCGGAGGCGGGTTCAAGCAGGGCGACGTGATGCGCGGCCTCGCGGTGTGGCGCGCGGTCGACCGCTGCGGGACCGCCGAGCCCGAGATCGAGCCGGCCCGCGACGATCTCACCTGCCGGCGCTGGGTCGGGTGCGGGTCGGGTCGCGAGCTTCGCCTCTGCCTGCACGGGGGCGGGCACGAGCTGAAGCCCGCCTGGATCGCCGGAGCCTTCGCCTTCGTCCGCCGGGTCGCGGGCCGCTGATGCCGGGCCGCCCGAGCCTCAGGCGCGAGCCCGCCGGCTCACCGCGCCGCGAGGTTCAGGCGCGGCCTGGCTGAGACCTCGGCGTCGTCCGCGGGCGCCCTCGCCCTCGCGGGTCCCCGGACCGCCCAGGGCGAGCCCTTGAACCATTCGACGAGCGCCGCGACGAGAACGAGAAGCGCGCAGCCGCCGAGATTGGCGAGCGCGACCGTCACCGCGTTGCGGCCGACGACGTCGAGCACGACGCCGAGCACCTGCGCCAGCCAGAGCCCGGCCAGGAAGACCGCGAGCGTCTGCCGCCCCACGAGCGACACGATCTCGACGCCCGGCATCCGGCGCAGCCGCGATCCGCCCGGACCGGCCGCCAGGTAGGACAGGTAGGCGAGGCAGAGGAAATGCCCGACCCGCAGGATGCCGAGATGCGTCTTGCCGTTCGCCGGCGCCAGCCAGTCATGCGCCTCGCCGAGCCACGGTACGGTCCCCCAGGCCGCGTAGCAGGACCAGCCGTACTGGCAGGAGAACGGAGCCGCGAGGGCGAGGCCGGCGGCCGCGAGCGCGACGAGCCGCCGATCGGCCGGAGGCGGGCGCAGCCAGCCGCGGACGAAGCCGAAGCCGAGAAAGAAGACGAGCTGCCAGGAGAAGGGGTTGAAGAACCACGCCCGACCTGGGCCCCAGGTCTCGGCAGGCAGTTCGAGCGCGCCTAAGGCCGCGAGGACCCAGAGCCCGAGGCAGAGCGCCCCGGCGAGCGCCGGCCCGCCTCTCCGCTCGGCCGCCATGGCGATAGGCACCAACGCCAGGATGCCGAGATACATCGGCAGGATGTCGAAATAGTTCGGGACGTAGGTGAGCGTGAGGAGGCCGAGGATGCGTCGGGCCGGGTCGTCCAGGAAAGGTCCGAGATTGAGCTCGTGACGGACGTAGCGCATCGCCCCCGTCGCCTCGTCCGCGAAGGCGAGCGCCGCGACGATCGCGAGAAACACCGCGATGTGAGCCCAGTAGACCTGCCAGATGCGGTGCGCGATCCGGGCCGCGCCGAGCGCGAGCCCTGCCCGGTCGAAGACGCGCCCGAAGGCGAGCGCCGAGGCCATCCCGGAGCAGAACACGAAGATCTCGGTCGCGTCCGAGAAGCCGAAGCGCGCCGGGATCCAGTCCGCGAAGGCGTTGTTCGGAATATGCGCGAAGAGGATGATGAACATCCCCAGGCCCCGGAAGAGGTCGAGCCTCGGATCCCGGGCGGCGCGCGCCGCGCGCGATGGGTCAGAGACGGCCGACATAGTCCTCCGCCCCGATGGTGCATGCGATCACGCTGAAGCGGTCGCGCCCGAGCGCGGCGCGCAGGGCTTCGGCAAGGGCGGAGGCGTCCCCGACCTGGTGGCCGACGCCGCCGAACGCCGCGGCGACGGCCGCGTAGTCCGTCGGGCCGAGCGCGACGCCCGCGGGATCGAGACCCGCCTGGCGCTGCTTGAGCTCGATCAGCGCGAGGCTCGCGTCCTGGAGCACGACGACGATGACCGGCAGGCCCTGGTCCCGCAGGGTCCCGAGCTCGCCCATCGTCATTTCGAGCCCGCCATCGCCGAGAGCGGCGACGATCGGCCGGGCGTCGCCCCCGAGGGCCGCGCCGATCGCGAGCGGGAGGGCGGAGCCCATCGTGCACCAGCCGGCCGATTGCAGCATGGCGAGCGGCCTTCGCGCCCGCCAGCTCTGGGACAGAAGGATGCGGTGCGCCCCGCTGTCGACCGTCAGGAGCGCGCTCTCCGGCAGAACCTGGCGGAGCGTCTCGAACACAGCGTGCGGACCCCAGGGCGCCGGGGCGGCAAACAGGCTCTCCAGCCTCGCCCGGGCGGCAGCCGGCTCGCCGCCGACCCAGCGGGGCTTCGCGGGCGTTCGGGCGAGGATCTGCAGCGGGCCGGCTATCGGTCCGATGAGGGCGAGATCCGCCCGGTGCATGCCGTGATCCGCGGGCGCCTCGCCGAGCTCGACGACCCGTGTCGCCGGCGCGAAGGGCGCGTGCCAGCCGGGCCTCATCTCGATCGGGTCGTAGCCGACCGCGAGGACGAGGTCGGCGGCCCGAACCAGCGGCAGGAGCACGGAATCCGCCGCGGGCGACAGCCCGGCGGCGCCGAGCGCGAGCGGCGCCGTCTCGTCCACGACGCCCTTCGCCTTGTAGGTCGTGACGACCGGGACCCCGTGGCGGTCGACGAGCGAGCCGAGCGCCGCCGCGACGTCCGGCCCCGCACGCGCGGCCTCGAAGCCGGCGATCACGAGGGGACGCTCCGCGCGCTCGAAGAGCCGGCGCAGGTCGGCGAGCGCCGGATCGGCCGGATCGGCCGCGAGGCGCAGCCGGCGCGGCGCTCCGCCCGCGACCTCGCTCCCGAGGGCGGAGCTCGCCGCGATCCCGGGCGCGAGGTCGAGATGGACCGGCCCGTAGGGAGGCGTCATGGCGAGCGCGAGGGCGCGCTCGAGGGCGCCCTCCGCGTCTTCCGGGGCGACGTCGAAGCTCGCCTTCACGCCGGCGCCCCTGAGAAGCGCCGCCTGATCGAGCACCTGGTGGGTGTAGGAGCCCCTGACCGGACGATCGACCACGCCTGAGACGACGAGGAGCGGCATGCGCTCCTGCACGGCGTCCGCGATCCCGTTGACCGCGTTCGCGAGGCCGGGACCGATCGTCGTGACGAGAAGGCCGGGCGCGCCGGTCGTGAGGCTCGTCGCGGCGGCCGCCATCGCGGCCCCGCTTTCCTGCCGCATCAGGACGAAGCGGATGCCCGCGCTCTCGAGCGCGTCCACGAAGGTGACGACCTCGCCGCCCGGCATGCCGAAGGCGTGCCGGATCCCGTGCGCCCGGAGGCGTCGGGCGAGACGGTCGGCGACCCGTGTGGTCGCAGCGCTTCGGGCCAGGACGCCGGCCGCGAGCGGGCTCTGCTCGTTCACCGCGCGGTCTCCTTGGGCGGGCGGCCGAACGCGCCGGCGCGCCCCAGCGCCGCCGCGGCGTCGCGATCGAGGCCGAGCACCTCGGCGAGGACCCACTCGGAATCCTGGGCAAGATGCGGGGGCGGGCGGTCGTAGGCAGGAGGTGTACGGGACATCTTGAGAGGATTGCCGAGGAGGCGGAGCGGATCGTCCGCCGGGCCCGGCAGCTCGATCACCATCTCGCGCGCTCGGGTG
>JAFAPJ010000473.1 GCA_019247255.1 Methylobacteriaceae bacterium
ATACCCGTCCTCCCGCCCTGTCCGGACGCGGGCTGAAGGCTCGGTCCTCGCCGGTTCAGGTCGCGGCCGAGCGGGGCGGCATCGCTGTCGAGACGCCGCGCGGCCTGCGCGATGGGGAGGCCGCGTCGCGCCTCGCGGCCCACCGCCCCGACGTGGTGATCGTGGTCGCCTATGGTGTGGTCCTACCGCGCGCGATCCTCGACGTGCCGCGGCTCGGCTGCCTGAACCTGCACGCGTCGCTGCTGCCGCGGTGGCGCGGCGCGGCGCCCATCCAGCGGGCGATCCTCGCGGGGGACCGCGGGACGGGAGTCGCCGCGATGCGGATGGAGGAGGGGCTCGATACGGGGCCCGTGGCGGTCGTGGAGCGCCTCGCGATCGGACCGGACGAGACCGCGGGCGAGCTTCACGACCGGCTCGCACGCGCGGGGGCGGGCATGATCGTCCGGGCGCTCGAGCTGATGGAGGCCGGACCGGTCCAGTTCGTCCCGCAGACGGAGGCTGGGATCACCTACGCGGCCAAGATCACGAACGAGGAGGCGCGGGTCGATTGGAGCGGGCCGGCCGGGCGCGTGCACGACCAGGTGCGCGGCCTCTCGCCAGCGCCGGGAGCCTTCGTCGAGATCGACCTTGGTCGCGGCCCGGAACGGCTCAAGATTCTGCGGACCGCCCGGGCCGAGGGCGAGGGTTTGCCGGGCACCCTCCTGGGCGACGAGAGGGTCGCCTGCGGGGAGGGCGCAGTCAGGCTCCTCTCCGTTCAGCGGGCCGGGCGCGGCCCGGTCTCCGCCGAGGAGTTCCTGCGGGGGGCGCGGCTCGCGCCTGGCGCCCGCTTCGCGTGAGATGCCCCGCTACCGCCTTCTCGTCGAGTATGACGGGACGCAATTCGTCGGCTGGCAGCACCAGCAGAACGGCCGCTCGGTGCAGGAAGCGGTCGAGGCCGCAATCCTGCGCTTCTCCGGCGAGGTGCGGCGCGTGCAATGCGCCGGTCGCACGGATGCCGGCGTCCACGCCTCCGGTCAGGTCATCCATCTCGACCTCGTCCGGGATTGGCCGCCCGATCGCGTGCGCGACGCGCTGAACGCGCATCTGCGTCCCGACCCGGTCGCGATCCTCTCGGCCGAGCAGGTCCCGGACACGTTCGACGCCCGCCGCTCGGCGCTGCGGCGTCACTATCTTTATCGCATCCTCAACCGGCGGGCGCCGCCGGCGCTCGAGGCGGGCCGTGTCTGGCACGTCCCATGGCAGCTCGACGCGGAGCGGATGCAAGCGGCCGCCCAGGCCCTCGTCGGCCGGCACGACTTCACGACCTTCCGGGCCGCCGAGTGCCAGGCGGAGAGCCCGATCCGCACGCTCGAGCAGCTCGACGTCGCGCGAGTCGGCGACGAGATCCGGGTCGCCGCCTCCGCGCGCTCCTTCCTGCATCACCAGGTGCGCTCGATGGTCGGAACCCTGAGCCTCGCGGGCGCGGGCCGCTGGAGCGCGGACCAGGTGCGGGAGGCGCTCGAGGCGCGGCGGCGCTCGGCCTGCGGGCCGATGGCGCCGGCCGCGGGTCTCGTTTTCCTGCGCGTCGACTACCCGAGCTGACGCGCCAGCAGGTCCGTCAGCCCGTTCGTCGCGAGCACGAGCAGCAATCCGAGAAGGGTCACCCCGGCCGCCTGCCAGCCGCTGATCCCGAGCGTCGCCTTCGCGGCGAACCAATGCGCCTCGAGCACGAGGACCGCGAGCGCCAGCGTGACGAGCCCGGCGAGCTCGGGGCCGTGGATGCCGAGAAGTAAGAGGATCGAGGGCCCCGCGAGGACGAGGCTCCCGAAGACCGCGACCCAGTTCGTCACGATGACGAAGGGCATGTAGCGGGCCGCGAAGGGCGTCCCGCGGAGGACGACGATCATGGCGAGCGGCAGGGCCAGGAACCCGGCGAGGTGTCCGGCTCCGACCAGGAGATCGAGCGGGACGTCGCTGAGAACGGGGGCATCCGCGAGGCCCAGGGCGCGGCGCTCGACAGCGAGGCTGACGATATAGGCCGGCAGCGTGAGCCCGATCGCCTGGAAGGAGCGGCGGAAGCCGGCTTCGCTCATCTCGAAGGCGGCGAGCCCCTGCGGCCGTCGCGTCAGGATGTCGGCGGCGCCCCGGAGCGAGCGCCCGAACTCGTCGGCAGTGACCATCGCGT
Source organism: Methylobacteriaceae bacterium (assembly GCA_019247255.1). GTDB lineage: Bacteria > Pseudomonadota > Alphaproteobacteria > Rhizobiales > Beijerinckiaceae > Enterovirga. Next base: position 2,165 of record JAFAPJ010000473.1, read on the forward strand.
CCACCCGCGTTTCTCGCCCGCGGCCGCAATGCCGTGCGGCCGCCGCATGTTCCGGGACCGCGACGATACGACTTTGGTCTAAGCCCGCAAGCTCAAGCTTGCGGCGGGCTGCCGCTTTCGCGTGCGAGGCTGCTCAGTCCCGCAGAAGGTCGTTGATCGACGTCTTGCTTCGGGTCTGGGCGTCGACCCGCTTCACGATCACTGCGCAATACAGCGATGGACCGGGCGACCCGTCGGGAAGCGGACGACCGATGAGGCTTCCCGATACCACCACCGAATAGGGCGGGACCCGGCCGTACATGATCTCGCCCGTCGCGCGATCGACGATCTTCGTTGACGCTCCGAGATAGACGCCCATCGACAGGACGGTGCCCTGGCCGACGATCACGCCCTCCGCGACCTCCGAGCGGGCGCCCACG
>JAFAPJ010000011.1 GCA_019247255.1 Methylobacteriaceae bacterium
CAAGCTCAACGAGGCGCTCCAGGACGCGATCCCTCGCGCCCGGGCCGATCTCGCCGAGGCGCGCGGCTCGACGGAGGCCGGGGCCGGCGCGATCATGACGCTCGTCGAGGAGCTGCTCGGGCTGCGGGACGGGGGGAGCCCCTCGGCCTACCAGGCGGCCGTCGCCGAGAAAGCAATGGCCATCCTCGAAGCCTGCTCCTTCCAGGACATGACCGGGCAGCGGCTGGCCCGGGTGGAAACGATCATGGCCGAGCTCGAGCGACGGCTCGCCCGCTTCTCGGCCAAGATCCGCATTCCGGATGCCCAGGATGTCTTCGACCGCGAAAGCATCCTGCGCGAGGTCCGGCGCGAGATGCTGATCGTGGAAGGTCCCCAGAATCGGGGCGCGGGCATCGGTCAGGACGCCGTCGACCAGATGTTCGGCTAGCGCCCGGGCTCACCAGCGCAGGGCGTCGATCACGTAGGTCGGCCGCGGCTCGCGCCCGGCGAGCCAGGCGAGCGCGCGATCCCGATCCCACGAACCGTCGTGAGCCGCCCCGAGCTCGGCCGCATGGATCCCGCGGGCGACGAGGAGCGAATCGATGCCGTAGGCCGCGGCGCCCGCGATGTCCGTCCGGAGCGCGTCGCCGACCGCGAGCGTCGCGTCGCGCCGCGGCGCGAAATCGAGGAGCGCGGCGCCCTGATCCATCGCGGCGTCGTAGATCGGCCGGTGCGGCTTGCCGGCCATGACGACCTCGCCGCCCATCCCGGCGTAAGCTTCGGCGAGCGCGCCGGCGCACAGCACGAGCTCGCTCCCCCGCTCCACCACGATGTCCGGGTTCGCGCAGACCATCACGAGGCCGCGCTCTCGCGCTCGCCGGAGCGTCCCCTCGTAGGAGGCGACCGTCTCGGTCTCGTCGTCGAACAGGCCGGTGCACACGACGTAATCCGCCTCATCCTCCCCGACGAAGCGGGGCGACAGGCCGTGGAACAGCGACAGGTCACGGTCGGGGCCGATGCGGTAGATGCCCTCGCTCGACCGCGCCGCGATCGCGCCGCGGGTCACGTCCCCCGAGGTGACCACCGCATCGTAGGTGTGGCGCGGAACACCGAGCTGATCGAGCTGCTCGATCACCGGCTCGCAAGGTCGCGGCGCGTTGGACACGAGGATCACGCGCCCGCCGCCGTCGCGAAAGCGCGTCAGAGCGTCCGCCGTGGCCGAAAAGGCCCGTCGGCCGTCATGCACGACCCCCCAGATGTCGCAAAGGAGCAGGCGATAGCGCGACGTCAGCTCGGCGAGGCCGGCCGGGACGGCGATGGACGAGGATGGCTCGGGCGGCATCGCCGGCGCTTGCGGGCCGCCGGCGCGGGAGTCAACCGGCGCGGCGCAGGAGGGAGCGAAGCGAGCGCTTCGGCTCGGGCTCCTCGCCCCCAACAGTTGCCGGCGCACCCGGCGATGTCGCGGGGTGCGGAGCCGACAGGACCGCACCCGGTGCCGGCAATTCCCGACGCGCCGCGAGCGGGCTGGTATCCGGCCGCGGCCGGCCGAACGCGACGCCCTTGGCGAGCGCGATGCCGACCTCGATCAGCTCCGGGACGACCTCCTCGCGGTCGACGCCGTCGGCGAGCACCTGGACCCCGAAGCTCGCGAGCCCGCTGACGAGCGCCTCCGTGGCGATCCCGTCGGCCGCGCCGTCCAGCTCGACGAGATCGCTCCAGTGCATCCCGAGATAGCGGATGCCGAGCTCGGCGAGGGAGGCCGGGCGCAGGTCGCGATCGACCACGCGATCGGCCGCGAGTGTGAAGCCGAGCTCGCGCAGGCGCCGGAAGCGCGGGGCGGTGGCGGCCGGCCCTCGCCAGAGGTGCAGTGGCCAGGCGAGCGCGAGCGAACGGCACACGGACGGCGCTTCCCGGGCGATCCGCACGAGCGCCTCGTGGAACCCGAGATCGCCGAAGGAGGCGGACGACAAGCTGCAGAGCACGGCGCCCGCGCCGCCGCGCGCCGAGATGTTCGCGGCGAGGAGCGCCGCGCGCGCCACGAAGCTCTCGTCGAGCCGGGTTCGCGCGCCGGGCTCGTCGGGCGCGACGTCCCGGATGTCGACGAGCGTGTCCGGACCGAGCCGCAGGTGGGCCGTCGCTTCGACGAGGTAAGGGCGCCGCTGGGGCAGCTCCACGATGGGCTGAAGGAGAAGCTCGAGGCGTCCCGTCCGCAGGGCCGTGTCAAGCGCGGCGCGCCTTGCCTCCTCACTCAGGCCGTCCTGGCTCTGCGTCGCTGCTGGCCGTGCGTCGGGCGCTGGCTCGCCGGAGGCGGCCTGGAGGGGTGCTGCCGCGACATGAGATCCGCGGTGCTCGTCCGCCGGCGGGAGCAGGGAGGGCGTCACGGCCGCGGGTCGCGGGCCGCCCAGCTCGGGCGCGGCGCGCGGCGGCTCGTGCCTTTGCGGGGCCGGCGGGCTCGCGGTCGCCTGATCCAGCCGGGCTTCGAGCCGGGCGAGGTCCCGACGCTGGGCGGTCAGGGTCTCCACGAGGTTCGCGACCGTCCCGCTCAGAACCCCGATATCGGTCGAGACGTCGTCGAGGTCGGCGGAGACGGCCGGACGGGCCGCCACGGTCGAGAGGCGGCTCTCGAGACTCGCCAGCCGGCCCGCGATCGCGTCGAGCTTGGCCGCGAGCGCGTCGCTGCGCTCGTCCTTCCGGGCCGAGCCCGTCCGCAGCCCCAACCCGGCCCCGAGCGCGCCGACGAGGCCGGCGGCGAGCACGATCCCTGCCGGAGCGAGCCCGCCGAGGAGACCCGTGAGCACGACGGTGCAGGCGAGCGCGAGAGCGCCGATGGTGACCCAGATTGGGCCGGCCCGCAGCCCGGCTTTCCCCATGATGCTTCGTTCCGCCGCCCGTACCCGAACCTCGCCGATTCGGTGCCCCATCCTGTCTTCACAGGCGCATTCCCGGCCGACAAGAGTCCGATCGGCCACGACCCCTGGGAATACGGGGGATGGATGGCGCTTGTCCCCCGAGATCGAATCGGCGCTCGCGCTTACCGGACCGATGCGCCCTGCGCATTGCTCGCGCGGCCGTTCCCCTGATACGCTCCGCCCCTTCCGAGAGAAGGGCACCTTCATGTCCGCCGCTATCCGGGCCGCCAACGACCTCACGAACCCGAACGACCTCGACGCATGGTGGATGCCCTTCACCGCCAACCGGTCCTTCAAGCGCGCGCCGCGCATGATCGCCCGGTCCAAGGACATGCATTTCTACACGCCGGACGGCCGGGCCGTGCTCGACGGGTCCGCCGGGCTCTGGTGCTGCAATGCCGGCCATAATCGCGACCCGATCGTCGCGGCGATCCAGAACCAGGCCGCCGAGCTCGATTTCGCGCCGAGCTTCCAGTTCGGCCACGGGCTCGGCTTCGCGCTCGCGAGCCGGCTCGCCGAGCTCGCGCCGGGCGACCTCGACCATGTCTTCTTCTGCAATTCCGGCTCGGAAGCGGTCGACACGGCCCTGAAGGTCGCGGTCGCCTATTGGAACGCGAAGGGTCAGGGGCAGCGCGTCCGCTTCATCGGTCGCGAGCGCGGCTACCATGGCGTCGGCTTCGGCGGCATCTCGGTCGGCGGCATCGTGGCGAACCGGAAGGTGTTCGGCCCGCTCCTCGCCGGGGTCGACCACCTGCCGCACACCTACAATCGCGCCGAGCAGGCTTTCTCGAAGGGCGAGCCCGAATGGGGCGCGCATCTCGCGGACGAGCTCGAGCGCATCGTCGCCTTGCATGACGCCTCGACGATCGCGGCCGTGATCGTCGAGCCGATGGCCGGCTCGACCGGCGTCCTCCTGCCACCGAAGGGATACCTCGAAAAGCTCCGCGCGATCTGCGACCGCCACGGCATCCTTCTGATCTTCGACGAGGTCATAACCGGCTTCGGCCGTCTGGGCGCCCCGTTCGC
>JAFAPJ010000207.1 GCA_019247255.1 Methylobacteriaceae bacterium
AGCGAGATGGACATGGTGACGAACTCGCTGAAGTTCTTCCCGGTCTCCACGACGGCCGAGCTGCGCGACCTGTTCCTGGCCATCGCCGGCAGCCCGCCGACCGCGCCGAAGCCGACGAAGCTCGACGCCTTTCTCGCGACGCATCCGAGGGTCGGGCCGGCCTTCGCGAGCGCCAAGACGCCGGACAGCTTCGCGCATGACGAATATCAGGGAATCAATGCCTTCGTGCTCGTGAACAAGGCCGGCGAGCGCCAGGCTGTCCGGTTCCTCATCGCGCCCGAGCAAGCGGTGCACCTCGACTCGGCGGAGGGTGCGAAACGCGCGCCGGATTACCTGATGACGGAGCTGCCCGAGCGCCTGAAGGGCGGTCCGGTCACGTTCCGGCTGAAGGCGCAGCTCGCGGCGCCCGGTGACCAGACGAACGACCCGTCGCTCGCCTGGCCGGCCGACCGGCGCGTCGTCGAGCTCGGGACCTTCACGCTCGACAAGGCCGTGCCCGACAGCCGCGACGCCGAGAAGAAGCTCCTTTACCTCCCTGGCCAGCTGATCGATGGCGTCGAGGTCTCGGACGACCCGATGGTCGACATCCGCAGCGGCGCCTACGCGCTCTCGTTCTCACGCCGCCAGGAATGACATGGACGATCCGGGTCCAGCCCGACCCGGATTGTCGCGTCCGCGACCCAGACGAAGGTCGCCTCCTGGTGCGCCCGCAGGAAGGCGCCGCCGTCCTCGGGCAGCGCGAGCCCGAGATCGCGGGCCGAGGCGAGGAACCCGGCGAGCGTTTCCGGCGCCATCGCGCCCGTGCGGATGTGCTGCGCGTTGATCACGATCGCGGAGACGAGGGGTCCGCCCGCGGCGAGGGCGTCGGCGCAGACCTGCTTGAGGTGAGGCCCCATCTGCCGGCGCGCCCGGGCCCAGGGCGCTTCGCTCGCGAAAGCGACCTCGCCGAAGGACAGGAAGGCGCGCCGGCGCGCCCTCGCGCGGATCAGCGCCGTCGTGGTCGCAACCTCGAGCACCTCGCCTTCCGATCAGGTCCAGGACTGCACGCCCTCGCCGCGCGCTGCCGCCAGGAGCGCGCCATCAACCGTGAGCAAGGGCGCGTCGCACTGGATCGCGACCGCCAGGTAAGACGCATCATAGGACGATAACCCGTGCTCCCGGACGAGCCGCGGTAGGAGTTCGAGGAGGTCCGTTTCCGTGAGTTCCACGATCCGGTGGTCGAGCGTCATCAGCCCTCGATACAGCTCTTCTGCCAGATCGGAAGGAAGACGACCGCGACGCGTTGCACGTGTCAGCGCGTTCAGGAGCTCGAGCGGCCAGATGGCCGGTTGAAGAAGCTGCTCGCGACCGATCCCGGCGAGCAGATCGGTCGCGTCCGGTCCCGCTTCGTCCGGCAGCACAGCCCGTAGCAGCGTAGACGCATCGACGACGAGGCTCAGTCGCGACCCTCGTCCACCAGGGAGCGAATCTCACCGGCATCGAGCCGAATGCCGCGTTCGGAAACCAAGCGACGAAGCGCCGATACGGTCTCTCCCACGCCCAGCCGAGGCTCGTAGCCCTGCGCACGAATGAGGCGAGCGACCGGACGTCCCGAGCGCGTGATCACGATATCGCCGCCACGCTCGAGCTCGCTGAGCAGAGCGGCGAGACCGGGACTGGTCTCGATGGGTGCAACCTTGACGGCCATGCCTGAGGCTACAGTCGGGCCCGCTCGCGCTCAAGCGGCGCCGAAGACGCGGCCGAAGATCGTGTCGATGTGTTTGAAGTGATAGCCGAGGTCGAAGAGCTCCTCGAGCTCGGCCGGATCGAGCTTCGCCGAGACCTCGGGGTCGGCCTTCAGCAGCGCCAGGAACTCGCCCTCGCCACGCCAGACGGGCATCGCGTTGCGCTGGACGAGCCGGTACGCGTCCTCGCGCGAGACGCCCCTCTGCGTGAGAGCGAGAAGCACGCGCTGCGAATGGACGAGCCCGCCGAGCCGATCGAGGTTTTTCCCCATATTGGCGGGGTAGACGAGAAGCCTGTCGATGACGCCCGTGAGCCGGTGCAGCGCGAAATCGAGCGTCACCGTCGCGTCCGGCCCGATCATGCGCTCGACGGAGGAATGCGAGATGTCGCGCTCGTGCCAGAGCGCCACGTTCTCGAGCGCCGGCGTCACATAGGCCCGGACCATGCGGGCGAGCCCGGTCAGGTTCTCGCTGAGCACGGGATTGCGCTTGTGCGGCATCGCCGAGGAGCCCTTCTGCCCCTCCGAGAAGAACTCTTCGGCCTCCAGCACCTCGGTGCGCTGCAGGTGCCGGATTTCGGTCGCGAGCCGCTCGACCGAGGACGCGATCACGCCGAGCGTCGCGAAATAGAGCGCATGGCGGTCGCGCGGGATCACTTGCGTGGAGACGGGCTCGACCTTCAGCCCCAATTGCGCGGCGACATGCGCCTCAACCCGCGGGTCGATATTCGCGAAGGTCCCGACGGCGCCCGAGATCGCGCAGGTGGCGATCTCCTCGCGGGCTGCGGCGAGGCGGGCGCGGTTGCGGGCGAATTCTGCATAGGCCTGGGCCAGCTTCAGCCCGAAGGTGACCGGCTCGGCATGGATGCCA
>JAFAPJ010000405.1 GCA_019247255.1 Methylobacteriaceae bacterium
AAGGAGATCGAGAGCGAGATCGACGCGATCCCGGGCGTCGTCGAGAGCGCCGTCATCGGGGTCCCGCATCCCGATTTCGGGGAAGGGGTCACGGCCGTCGTGGTGGCGGCCGAGGGCGCCGATCTCGACGAGCGGAAGGTGCTGGTCGCGCTCGAAGGCCGGCTTGCCAAGTTCAAGCTGCCGAAACGGGTGCTCTTCGTGGGCGACCTGCCGCGCAACGCGATGGGCAAGGTTCAGAAGAACCTGCTGCGGGACGCGAATGCGGGCCTCTACGGGCCCGCGTCCTGACGTTCAGCCGGCGAGCGGGGGCAGCTCATCGAAGGATGGGCGCGACAGGCGCCACGGCCGCGCGGTCGAGGTCGCGGAGGTTTCGGACGCCTTGAGCGGGCGGACCGAGCCGTCCATCGAGATCTCGCCGATGTTGAGGAAGCCGAAGACCTGAAGCCGCGCCGCGATCGCCTTCGTCTCTCGGTCGTCTGCCGCGACCACGAACGCGCCGTTCGTGTACACCGTGTCGAGCAGGCTCTTCTGGTCGCGGCCGTCCTGTCGGGCGGCACGGGGTCCGGGGAATCGCACCACGTTCGTGGCGGCGGCGGCACTCTGCTGACGCATACGCGAACTCGCTTCACTCAACTCACGCCCGGACAATTGGCCAGGAAGCTTTAAGCCTCGGCTAACCTCGCCGCCGGGGCCGCTGGCCCCTTTCGGAACGCCCGGGCCTCGGGCAGCATGGCTGCGGCCCGCGCCCGATCCGCCGGAGGTTCCGCGTGAAGACCCTGCTCGTCCCGACCGAGACCCACGAGGTGATGAGCTCGGTCCTGGCCACGGCCCTGCTGATCCAGGGCCGCTTCGGGAGCTACGTCGAGGGCTTCGCGCTTCGGCCCGCGATCCCGGATTACGTGCCGATCGACATGGTGAGCGGGCTCGCTTGGCACGTGGACGAGAAGGCCGACGAGGAGACGCGGCGCGCCGCGCACACGCTCTTCCAGGATACGATGGCGGGCCGGGGCGTGGCGCCGGCCGAGCCCGGAGCCCATGGCGGCGGATGGGGCTGGCATCCGAAGGCGCCGGCCGGCGACGCGTTCCTGGCGAGCCACGGCCGCGTCTTCGACGCCGTCGTGCTCGGCCGCCCGGTCAGCGGACGGGCGCAGCCCTCCATGGCGACGCTCGAGACCGCGCTCTTCGAGACCGGCCGTCCCGTCATCATCGCTCCGCCGACTGCGCCGACCGCGCTCGGCCGGACGGTCGTGATCGCCTGGAACAGCTCGACCGAGACGGCCCGGACGGCCGCCTTCGCGATGCCGTTCCTCCTTGCGGCCGAGCGCGTCGTCGTGCTGACGGTCGAGGGCTGGTCCGTCCCGGGCCCGAGCGGCGATCAGCTTGCCGCCTCGCTTCGACGGCACGGGATCGCGGTCGAGAGCGTGATGGCGCCGAATCCGCGCCGAAGCGTCGGCGAGGTGCTCCTGACAACGACGGCCGAGCTCGGGGGCGACCTTCTGGTCAAGGGCGCCTATACCCAGAGCCGGCTTCGGCAGATGATCTTCGGCGGTGCGACGGCGCACATCCTGGCGCAGGCCGAGCTCCCGGTGATCATGGCGCATTGAGCGCGCGGGAGCAGGACAGGCCTGCGGCAGGCCGGTCTCGCCGGCTCCCGCAAGCTGTCCTATGGAGGCGGCGCGCGGCCCCGGCCCGGGCGGCCGCGCGAGGGTGACCGCATGTCGATCCTTCCGCCTTACCTGATGTTCCTCGGCGACGTGCCGGACCGGCTCGCCGCGAAGACGGCCTACGGCATCGTCGATTGGCGGCGCGACTGGTGCCTCGGCCAGCTCCGGCTCGACGGCTGCCAAGCCGACCTCGACCTGCCCGACCTGACCGTCGCGGAAGCTGCCGCGCAGGGTGCGAAGACCCTCATCGTCGGCATCGTGAACGCGGGCGGCGTCCTGAACGAGGCCTGGATCCCGACGATCCTCGAGGCGTTGGCGAGCGGCCTCGACGTCGCGAGCGGCCTCCACATCCGGCTGGGCTCCGACCCGCGCATCGCCGAGGCCGCCCGGACCCATGGGCGCCAGCTCTTCGACGTGCGCCATTCGGACCAGCGCTTCGCGACCGGCAAGGGCACGAAGCGGCCGGGCCTGCGACTCCTAACGGTCGGGACGGATTGCTCGGTCGGCAAGAAGTACACGGTGCTCGCGCTCGAGCGCGCCATGCGCGAGCGCGGCCTCAAGGCCGATTTCCGGGCCACGGGGCAAACGGGCGTCTTCATCTCCGGCCGGGGCGTCGCGATAGACGCGGTCGTGGCGGATTTCATCTCGGGCGCGGCCGAATGGATCTCGCCGGAGAACGAGCCGGACCATTGGGACCTCGTCGAGGGCCAGGGCTCGCTGTTTCACCCGTCCTTCGCGGGCGTGACGCTCGGGCTGCTCCACGGGGCGCAGCCCGATGCGTTCGTCGTCTGCCACGAGCCGACCCGAACCAGGATGCGCGGCGTCGAGCATCCGTTGCCCTCGATCGCGGACGTGATCGACCTCACGATCCGCTGCGGACGGCTGACGAATCCGGCGATCCGGCCGGTCGGCATCGCGGTCAACACGGAAGCGCTCGCCGAGGACGAGGCCCGGCGCGTGCTCGAGGGCTACGCGGCCGAGCACGGCCTGCCTGCGACCGATCCGATCCGGTTCGGGGTCGGCACGATCGTCGACCGAATCGAGGCCGATTTTCCGGCGGCGGCGCCCCTCCGTCGCAGCGCCTGACGCGATGGACGCGGCGACTCCCGATCACCTCCGGCCGCCGGAGCCGCTGACCCCGGGCGACCTGCGCTCCATCTTCGTCGGGGTCATGTTGGCGCTGTTCCTGTCGGCGCTCGACCAGACGATCGTCGCGACCGCGATGCCGACCGTCGGGCGGGACCTCGGCGATGTGCAGCACCTGCCCTGGGTCGTGACCGCCTACCTGATCGCCTCGACCGCCGCGACGCCGCTCTACGGCAAGTTCAGCGACATGCATGGCCGACGCGTCACCATGCTGATCGCGATCGGGGTGTTCCTCGTCGGCTCCGTCGTTTGCGCGCTCGCGCCGACGATGCTGTTGCTGGTCGCCGGGCGCGCCCTGCAGGGCCTCGGCGGCGGCGGCCTGATGGCGCTCAGCCAGACGATCATCGCGGACCTCGTCAGCCCGCGCGAACGCGGCCGCTACCAGGGCTATTTCGGCACCGTCTTCGCGACCTCGAGCCTGCTCGGGCCGCTGCTGGGCGGCTTCTTCGCCGAGAGCCTGCACTGGTCGCTGATCTTCTGGATCAACCTGCCGCTCGGCGCCCTCGCGCTCTGGCTCGTGAACGCGCGGCTGAAGAAGCTGCCCGTCATGCACCGCCGGCACCGGCTCGACGGGCTCGGCGCGCTGCTCCTCGTCGGCGCCACCATGTCGCTCATGCTGGCCTTGAGCTGGGGCGGCTCGGAACATCCCTGGACGTCGCCCCCGATCCTCGGGCTCGTCGCGCTCTCGGCCGTGCTGTGGGCCGGGTTCGGCCGGCGCATGGGCCGGGCGCCGGAGCCGCTGATCCCGCTCGCGATCCTGCGCGACCGGGTCGTCCGGACCGCGACGGCCGCCGGCGCGCTCGCCATGGGGACCTATATCGGGCTCACGATCTTCGTGCCGATCTATTACGAGCTGAGCCTCGGTCTGACGGCACGCGAATCCGGCGCCGCGCTGATTCCCGTGATGATCGGCGTCGTGCTGGGCGCCACGGTGTCCGGGCGCACGATGGCGGTCGTGCGGCACTACAAGCGCATCCCGCTTTGCGGCCTCACCGTCTCCGTCCTGGCGCTCGGGACGGTCGCGGCGACGGCCGGCACCCTCCCGTCCTGGGCGCTCATCACCCTTCTCGGGCTGTCGAGCGTCGGCCTCGGAAGCCTCCTGCCGGTCGCGACCGTCTCGGTCCAGAATGCGGTCGATCCCGGCCATCTCGGCACGGCGACCGCCACGATGAACTTCTGCCGCCAGCTCGGCGGAGCGCTCCTTGTCGCGGCCTTCGGAGCGCTCGTCCTCGGCGGCGGCTCGGTTCACGGGCTCTCGCCGGACAGCTTCGTGCGGGGTGGCGCCGACCTGTCGGCGAGCTTCGGCCGCCTCTTCTGGGCCGCGACCGCGGGCCTCGCCGGCAGCCTCGCCTTCCTGGTCTCGATGGAGGAGCGGCCGCTGCGCGAGCGCCGCGCGACCGCGCCGGCCGAGGACCAGGCTGCCTCATGAGCCGGCCGACGCAGGCCGAGGCGGAGGAGGCCGTCCGCACCCTCATCCGCTGGGCGGGTGACGACCCGGCGCGGGAAGGGCTCGCCGAGACGCCGGCCCGGGTCGCGCGGGCCTACAAGGATTGGTATTCGGGCTACGACCAGGAGCCGGCCGAGTATCTCCGACGCACCTTCGAGGAGGTCGGCGGCTACGACGAGATCGTGGTGCTCCGCGCGATCCCGTTCGAATCGCATTGCGAGCACCACATGGCGCCGATCATCGGCGAGGTTCACGTCGGGTATCTGCCGAACCGGCGCGTGGTGGGCATCTCGAAGCTCGCGCGCCTCGTCGACGCCTATGCGCGCCGCCTGCAGATCCAGGAGCGGCTGACGGCCGAGATCGCCGACACGCTCCAGGAGGTGCTGCAGCCACGCGGCGTCGCCGTCGTGGTCGAGGCGACGCACGAATGCATGACGACGCGCGGCGTCGGCAAGCGCGGCGTCGCGATGGTGACGAGCCGCATGCTGGGCGCCTTCCGCAACAACCCCGCGACGCGCCAGGAATTCCTGGCCGCGATCGGCAAATGAGCCGCCTTCGGAACGCCGCCCGTCCTCGCACGTTGCGAGGGCGTCTCGGCTGGGGTGACCGTGGTCATGCTGAAATGGGCCCTCATCTTCTTCATCGTCTCGCTCGTCGCGGGCGCGCTCGGCTTCACGGGGATCGCGAGCGGCGCGCGCCGGATCGCGCAGCTCCTGTTCGCGCTGTTCCTCATCATCGCGGTGGTGGTCGTGGTGATCGCTTTCGCGATCGGGCAGGCGGTGTTCTGACGGCGCTTGCGGCGTCCTGCCTCCTCGCGGGCGCCGCCGCCGCGCAGACGCCTGCCCCCACGATCACGCAGGAGGCTCCGCCGGTCGGGGCACCCGTCCCGCCCAGCTTGCCGGCGCAGGCGCCGAACCGCTTCGTCCCCCTGTCGGCGGACGCGACGCTCGCGTCACGCATCATCGACGTCACCGTCACCAACCCGGCCGGCGACGTGCTCGGCGAGGTCGTCGACCTCGCCTTCGACGAGGGCCGGACGCTGCGGGCCGTGGTCGTCGCGGTCTCGGTCGCGCCGGGCGCCATGTCGCGCTTCGTCGCCGTCGATCCGGCCGCGTTCACGCTCGGTCCGGACGGCGGCGGCCATCGCCGCGCGCTGCTCGCCGCATCCCTCGAGGAGATCCGGGCGGCGCCCGCCATTCGCTACCGCAGCGGCTTCGCCGAGTGAGGTGTGGTGCGCCTGCCATTGTCGGCCCCCTGCCGCGTCGCTAGGGTCTGGCCTTCCATGCGACGAGGTTTCGGTTTGACCCTGCGATCCGCGCGCCGTCTCGGCGCCGCCGCCTGTTTCGCGCTGGCCGCCCTGGCGGCCGCCCCGGCCTCGGCGGACGGCTACCCGCCCTTCTACGGCTACTCGCCCTATTTCGGGCGACCCGCGCCGTATTTCACGGCCGAGAGCGACGTCCAGCAGGTCACGACCGTCGCGGAATTTCCGGTGCGGACCTATTACCGGGGCGGACCTTTCTACGGGTATCACGAGACCGCGCA
>JAFAPJ010000406.1 GCA_019247255.1 Methylobacteriaceae bacterium
GGCGTCGGCAAGACCCGGGCCGAGATGGCGGCGGCGCGCCCGTCCCGTCGAACACCTCGCTCGCGACCCAGCCGGCCGAGGTCGTGCAGGACACGCCTGACGACCCGTCCGAGGAGGAGCTCGAGCGCGACGCGCAGGCCCTGCCGATCAATCCGCAGCCGACCCCCGTCGCGCGCCGGCGCGGTCGCGCCTTCTCCGTTCCGGACCAGCCCTTCCTCCTCGACCCGCTTCTGTAGACATGCACCATTTCCACTACCGGGACGGCGTCCTTCACGCGGAGGAGGTCGATCTGAGGCGGGTGGCGGCCGAGATCGGGACCCCGTTCTACTGCTACGCGACCGCGACGCTGGAGCGGCATTACCGCGTGCTGAGCGAGGCCTTCGCGGACGTGCCGACGCTCGTCTGCTTCGCCGTGAAGGCGAACGCGAACCAGGCCGTGCTCGCGACCCTCGGCCGGCTCGGGGCCGGGATGGACATCGTGTCGGAAGGCGAGCTGCGCCGCGCGCTCGCGGCCGGGATCCCGGCCGAGCGGGTCGTCTTCTCCGGCGTCGGCAAGACCCGGGCCGAGATGGCGGCGGCGCTCGAGGCCGGCATCCTGTGCTTCAACGTCGAGAGCGAGCCCGAGCTCGAGGCCTTGTCCGAGGTCGCGGTCTCGAAGAAAGCGGTCGCGCCGATCTCGGTGCGGATCAACCCCGATGTCGATGCTCGGACACACGCCAAGATCTCGACCGGCAAGTCCGAGAACAAGTTCGGCGTGCCGGTGTCGCGGGCCCGCGAGGTCTATGCCCGGGCGGCCGAACTTCCTGGTCTCGCGATCCACGACGGCGACATGCATATCGGCAGCCAGATCACGGATCTGGCGCCCTTCGCGGCCGCCGTCGACATCCTGGTCGAGCTCGCCCGCGATCTCCTGGCCGCGGGCCATCCGCTCCGGCATCTCGACGTCGGGGGCGGGCTCGGCATCCCGTATCGCCCGCACGATCCGGCGCCACCCGATCCGCAGGCCTATGCGGCTGCCGTGACGAGCCGGACGCGGCCGCTCGGCTTGCGGCTGATCCTCGAGATCGGGCGCATGATGGCCGGCAATGCCGGGATCCTGGTCACCCGCACGATCTACGTGAAAGCCGGGGAGGGGCGGCGCTTCCTCGTCGTGGACGCGGCGATGAACGACCTCATTCGGCCGACCCTCTACGAAGCGTATCACGAGGTCGTGCCGGTCCTCGAGCCGGCGCGCGGCGCGGCGCGCGCGGCGGTCGATATCGTGGGTCCGGTCTGCGAGACGGGCGACTACCTGGCGCTGGGCCGCCCGATGCCGGCCGTCGCGCCGGGCGACCTCCTCGCGGTGATGACGGCCGGCGCCTACGGCGCCGTCCAGGCCGGAACCTACAACACCCGGCTCCTCGTGCCGGAGACGCTGGTTCACGGCGACCGCTACGCCGTCGTGCGGCCGCGCCAGACCTATGCGGAGCTGATCGGCCAGGACCGCCTCGCGGATTGGCTGCAGGGCAGCGACGAACCGGCGCGCATGGCGAGCTAGCGCGGCCGGGGCGGCGTGCTATCGTCCCGAAATCATGGCGTCGAACAGGCACGGCGGGGCAGGGTGGGCGTGAAGCCCCCGTTCCGACTTCCCTCGCCGGGCCGGTCCGACGCGACGGACGGACGGCCCGCCCGCGCACGCCTCGACAGTCTCGTCTCGAGTTCCCGCTGGGCGCTCGGCTGGGAGCAGGCCTGGCCGGCCCTGTGGTGGCCTTTGGCCGTCGCGCTGGTGTTTCTCGCCGCGTCCTGGCTCGGGCTCTGGCTCGACCTGCCGCCGCTCTGGCGGCAGATCGGCGTCGCGCTCTTCGCCCTCGCCGGGCTCGCGTCCCTGTGGCGCATCGTGCGGCTGCGCCCGCCGGCGCGGCGCGCCGCGCTCGATCGTCTCGACCGCGAGGCGGCGGCCCACCGCCCTGCCCGCACGCTCGAGGACACGCTCGCACTCGGCCAAGCGGACGAGGGGTCGCGGGCGCTCTGGGCGGCGCATCTACGCCGGGCCGAAACGGCCGTCGACCAGCTGCGCGTCGCGCGCCCCCGTCCGGGCATGACGCACCGCGACCCGCTCGCGGCCCGGGCGGCGCTCGTCGTCGCGGCCGTCGCGGCCGCCTTCGTGGCCGGGCCGGAGCTGCGCGGCCGTGTCGCCGCGGCGTTTCAGTGGAACGGGCCGCAAGCCTCCGCACCGCCCTTCCGGGTCGACGGCTGGATCGACCCGCCGCTCTACACGCGCCTCCCGCCTCTCATGATCGACCTCGCGGCAGGCGCGCAGAAGCTGCGTGCGCCCGTCGGCTCGACCGTCGTGATCCGCATGGCGGGGCGGGGCGAGGCGACGCTGCAGCCGGGTCCGGGGCTCGTGCCGATCGAGGGGGCCGCGCCCGCGAAGCCCGACCTGCGGGAGCAGCGCTACCGTCTCGGCGCCTCGACCGATCTCGGCATTCGCACGGGGCTCGTCGGCGGCATGACCCTGTCGGTCGAAGCGATCCCGGACAAGCCCCCGACCATCGCCTTCGCGTCGCCGCCCGAGGTCAATGCGCGCGGCACGTTCACGATCGGTGCGAAGGCGAGCGACGATTACGGCCTCGTCTCGGCCGAAGCCGTCGTGGCGCGGCTCGGCGGCGCCGGCCGGCGCTCGCTCGTCCCGCCCCCCCGGATCGGCCTGACCCTGCCGGCGGACCCCCGCTCGGGCGATGAAACGAAGACGCTCGTCGACCTGACGAACCATCCCTGGGCGGGCGCGCGGGTCGGGCTCACGCTCGTCGCGAAGGACGAGGCCGACCAAGAAGGCCGCAGCGGGACGATCGAGTTCACCCTGCCGCAGCGGCCGTTCACGAAGCCGCTCGCGAAGGCCCTCGTCGAGCAGCGCCGCAGCGTCATCCTGGACCCGGACAACCGGCGACCCGTCCAGCTCGCGCTCGATTCGCTCCTCATCGCGCCCGAGCGCTTCACGCCCGAATGGGGCGTGTTCCTCGGGCTCCGGGCCGCCGCGACGCGGCTGCGCGCGGCGCGCAACGACGGCGAGCTCGCGGAGGTCGCGGACTGGCTCTGGGAGATGGCGCTCCAGATCGAGGACGGCGACCTGTCGGACGCCGAGCGCCAGCTCCGTGCCGCCCAGGAGCAGCTGCGCGAGGCGATCGAGCGCAACGCGCCTGACGAGGAGATCCGTCGGCTGACCGAAGAGCTGCGGACCGCGATGGACCGCTTCCTGCGCGAGTTCGCCGAGCGCATGGAGCGCGAGCGGCAGCAGGATGGCGAGCAGACGGCGCGGGCGCCCGATCGCACGATCAGCCAGGACGACCTCAACCGGATGCTCAACGAGATGGCGGAGGCCATGCGCCGCGGCGACACCGCCGAGGCGCAGCGCCTCCTCGATCAGCTGCGCAACATCCTCGAGAACCTCCGCACGGCGCGGCCGGGCAACCGGATGAGCGACCCCATGGCGCGCGAGATGAGCCGCCAGATGGAGGAGATGGACAGCATGATGCGCGAGCAGCAGGACCTGCGGGACGAGACGTTCCGCGAGGGCCAGCAGCGGCGCAACCAGCAAGGGCAACGCAACCGCGACGGGGCCGGCCGCCAGCAACAGGGTCAGCGGCAGCCGGGCGGCCGCGGCCCGCGCCAGCCGGGCGGCCAGCCGCAGCCGGGCGAGGGCGACGAGCAGGCGGAGAACCAGCCCGGCGACGGGCAGCAGCCGGGAGGCGGCCAAGGGCTGCAGCGCCGCCAGCAGGCGCTGCGGGAGCGGCTGGAGCAGCTCCAGCGCCGCATGCGCGGGCTCGGCATGCAGGGCGAGCAGGGCCTCGCCGATGCCGAGGGCGCGATGCGGGACGCCGAGGGCCAGCTCGGCCAGGGCCGCGAGGGCCCGGCGGTCGACGCCCAGGGCCGGGCGCTCGAAGGGCTGCAGCGCGGCATGCAGGGCATGGCCCAGCAGATGCAGCAGATGCTCGGGCAGAATGACGGCCCGGACCAGGGCGGCGAGCCCTCGGGAAACCCGCAGGGACGGGCGGACAACTCGGCCCGCAACGACGACCCGCTCGGCCGGCCGACCCGTTCGCGGGACCTGTCGGACGGCCGCGTCCGCATCCCGGGCGTCGATGAATCCGCCGTCGAGCGGGCGCGGCGCATCCTCGAGGAGCTGCGCCGCAAGCTCGGGGACCCCACCCGGCCGCAGGAGGAGCTTGACTATTTCGAGAGGCTCTTGAAGCGCAACTGAGCCCTGACCACCATCTGTCCGGCATGACCACCTCCAGCATTCTCGTGCTTCTCGCCGCCCTCGCGGTGGCCTTCGTGCTCCTCCTCGGCCTCATCAACATGATGCGCGGCGGCAGCCCCGATCGCTCCCAGAAGCTGATGCGCCTGCGCGTCATGCTTCAGTTCCTGGCGATCGTCCTCATCATGGCGGTCGTCTGGTGGCGCGGCGGCTGATGCGCTAGGCGCGCGGCGGCTGATGCGCGCGGCGCTCAGCCTGTCTGCGGCGCTCGGCGCTCAGCCTTGGAGGTTCGGGCCCATGGTGACCCTCACGCGGATCTATACGCGCGCCGGCGACGGCGGCCGCACGACGCTCGTCGACGGCGAGAAGCGACCCAAATACGACCTGCGGATCGCGGCCTACGGGACCGTGGACGAGACGAACGCCTGCGTCGGGCTCGCGCGCCTGCATCTTGCGGACGACCTGGACACGGACGCGATGCTCGGGCGGATTCAGAACGACCTCTTCGACCTCGGGGCCGACCTCGCGACCCCGCCTCGCCCGAACCGCGATGCGAGCCAGGACCTGCGCGTCGTGGACGGGCAGGTCGAGCGGCTCGAGCACGAGATCGACGCCATGAACGCGGCCCTGCCGCCTCTTCGCTCCTTCGTCCTGCCGGGCGGGACGGCGGCTGCCGCCCATCTGCATCTCGCCCGCACCGTGTGCCGGCGCGCGGAGCGCCTCGTCGTCGAGCTCGCCGACAAGCCGGGCGAAGCCGTCTCGCCGGTCGCGATCCGCTACCTGAACCGTCTCTCCGACCACCTTTTCGTGGCGTCCCGCCACGTC
>JAFAPJ010000409.1 GCA_019247255.1 Methylobacteriaceae bacterium
GCCCAGCGCCGCCTGCGCAATCCGAACCGCCTCTTCGACGTTGTGCGCTATCTCGGGCGCTATCCCGACCTCGCAGGCCTCGACGACCCTTACCGGCATTTCGCCGAATGGGGCGCGCGGGAGGGGCGGCAGGCGTCCGACGCCTTCCACGCCAAGTTCTACGCGCAGACCTATCTCGGCGACGAGGAGGGCGCGAACCCGTTCCTCCACTACCTCTCGACCGGCCGCTTCCAGGGCTTCCTGCCGGCGCCGCGGGTCGACGCGGTCTCGGCCGCGGCCGAGATCCGCGGGTTCGCGCAGCCCGGACCCTATTTCGAGGCGGAGCCCCGCCAGGTCCTCGCCGGGGCGAGCCCGGTCAAAACCTTCGCGTTCTACCTGCCGCAATTCCACCCGATCGCGGAGAACGACGCGTTCTGGGGCACCGGCTTCACCGAGTGGCGCAATCTCGCGCGCGGGCAGCCGCGCTTCGCCGGCCATTACCAGCCGCGCACGCCGCGCGACCTCGGTTTCTACGATCTGCTCGACACGGCCAACATCCGCCGACAGGTCCAGACGGCCGAACGGGCCGGCATCTTCGGCTTCTGCCACTATTTCTACTGGTTCAACGGCCGCCGCGTGCTGGAAAAGCCGCTCGACCTCTTCGTGGAGGACGAGAGCCTCTCGATGCCGTTCTGCCTCATGTGGGCAAACGAGAACTGGACGCGTCGCTGGGACGGGCAGGAGCAGGACGTGCTCCTCCGGCAGGATTACGATCCGGCCCATGACGAGGCGCTCTTCGATTGCCTCGCCGGCTACTTCGCCTCGCCGCGCTACTACCGGGTCGGCGGCCGGCCGCTCCTCTTCATCTACCGCCCGGGCATCATCCCGGACGCGCGGGCCTATTTCGACCGCATCCGGGCGGGCGTGAAGGCGCGGCTCGGCGTCGAGCCGCTGCTCTTCATGGCGCAGGCCTTCGGCGACGAGGATCCGCGGCCGTTCGGGCTCGACGGCGCGCTCGAGTTTCCGCCCCACAAGGTCACGGCCCGCGGACGCGACGTCGCCAAGCGCCAGCAAGTGCTCGATTGGAGCTTCACGGGCCAGGTCTTCGACTACGATGAGATCGCCGCGATCGCGCTCGCGGACACTCCGCGCGACTTCCCGCTCATCAAGACCGTGCTGCCTATGTGGGACAACGACGCCCGCAAGCAGGGCCATGGGCTCTGCATCCACGGCTCGACGCCGGAGAAGTTCGCGCGCTGGTTCGGGCAGACCTGCGCGATGGCGCGAGAGCATCCGGTCGAGAGCGAGCCGCTCGTCTTCGTCAATGCCTGGAACGAGTGGTGCGAAGGCACCTACCTCGAGCCGGACGTCCATTATGGCTGGGCCTATCTCAACGCGATCGCGGCCGTCCTGTCGAAGGAGGAGGCTGGCGCCGGCGAGGGCCGCCGCAAGATCCTGCTCGTCGGGCACGACGCCTTCCCGGCAGGCGCCCAGTACCTCCTCCTGAACATCGGCCGGCAGCTCAAGGAGTTCGGCTTCGAGGTCACCTTCTACCTGCTCGCCGGCGGCGAGCTCGTGGACGCCTACCGGGCGGTCGCGCCCGTCCTCCTCGGGTCCGAGGAGGCCCCCGGATCGGCGATTCCGCGCCTGCGGGCCCGGGGCTACCGGCACGCCCTGACGAACACCTCCGCGGCGGGCGGGATCGTCCCGAGCCTGAAGGCGGCGGGGCTCACCGTTGCGTCCCTCGTCCACGAGCTGCCCTCGCTGATCCGCTCCTACGGCCTCGAGGAGGCCTGCCGGGCGATCGCGGACGGGTCCGACCACGCGATCTTTGCCTCGTCCTACGTGGCCGACCGCTTCTACGACCTCACGAAAACCGGGACGGAGCGCGCGCTCATCCGCGAGCAGGGCCTTTACAACGATCCAGCTGGCGCGGCGGACGCGGCCGGCCTGCGCGAGGAACTCGGCATCCCGACCGACGCCCGGATCGTTCTCGGGGTCGGCTATGGTGACCTCCGCAAAGGTGTCGACGTCTTCGCGACCTTCGCCCGGCAGGCCCGAGCAGAAGGCGGGGCTTCGCCGCTCCACTTCGTCTGGGTCGGCGGGCTCGACCCGGCGGTCGCGACCTGGATCGGGGCCGACCGCGCGCGTCCGGGCGCCGAGAATCTGCATTTCGCGGGGCACCGGACCGATGTCGCCCGCTTCTACGGGCTCGCGGATCTCGTGTTCCTGCCGTCACGCGAGGACCCTTATCCGACCGTCGTCCTCGAGGCCCTGGCCTCTGGCCTCCCGGTGATCGGCTTCGCCGATTGCGGCGGCTTCACCCATCTCCTCACCGACCCGAGCCTCGGGCGCCTCTGCCCCTTCGGCGAGTACGGGGCCTTCCGGGACGCGCTCGCGGCCCTTCTGCCGACCGGCCGCGACGGGGAGGCGCGCGCCGCGCGCCAGGACTTCGTGCGCAGCCATTTCGACTGGGCGACCTACTGCTTCGACCTCGCCCGGATCCTGATGCCGGAGCTGCGCAGCGTCTCGGTGGTCGTGCCGAACTTCAACTATGCGCGCTTCCTCGAAGAGCGGCTCGCCACGATCTTCGGCCAGACCTATCCGGTGCGGGAGGTGATCGTCCTCGACGACGCCTCCGCGGATGACAGCCTCGCGGCGATCGAGCGCGCCTCCGAGGCGGCCGGCCGGACGGTCGAGCTCCTCGCCCGCAAGCGCAATTCCGGCAACGTCTTCCGGCAATGGAAGCGCGGCCTCGACGAGGCCAGGGGCGAGTATCTCTGGATCGCGGAGGCGGACGATGCCTCGGACCCGGCCTTCCTGGAGCGCCTCGTGGACGCCCTCGGAAGCCTCGACCGGCCGGGCTTCGCGTTCTGCGACAGCCGCGCGATCGATGAGGCGGGCGCGACCGTCTACGAAAGCTACAAGGGCTATTACGCCGCCGACGGCGACCACGGGCTCGACGGGGACGGCCGATTCGACTCCCGCTCCTTCCTCGGGCGCTTCCTGACGGCCCGCAACCTCGTCCTCAACGTCAGCGCGGTCCTGTGGCGGAGCGACCACCTGCGCGAGGTCTTCGCACGGCTGGGCTCGGACGCGTTCGCGTTCCGCTGCGCCGGCGATTGGCGGGTCTATGTCGAGAGCTGCCGGGCGGGCGGCGAGGTCGCCTACGTGGCCGAGCCCTTGAACCGGCATCGCCGCCACGGGTCGTCCGTCACCCACGCGCTCGCCAAGGGGGCGCATCTCGACGAGATCTGCCGCGTCCAGGCGCTCGCGCTGTCGGCCGGCGCGCCCGATCCGGCTGTCGCGGCACGGGTCGCGCGCTTCCAGGACGAGCTGCACGCATCCTGGGGCCTCGCGTCCGCGTCCGAGACGGCGCGAGCGCCCGAGCCGCCCGAACCGCCTCGCGCGCTCGCTGCCTGAGCGCCGGCGTCGCGCGGGAGCGGCCCGCGCCGCACCCGGCCGCCCACGATTTCCAAGCGTATCGAGCCATAACCAAAGAGGGGCAAGATGAAGGGCATCATTCTGGCCGGCGGCTCCGGCACGCGGCTGCACCCGGCGACGCTCGCCGTCAACAAGCAGCTCCTCCCGATCTACGACAAGCCGATGATCTACTATCCGCTTTCGGTGCTGATGCTCGCCGGCATCCGGGACGTGATGATCATCTCGTCGCCCGAGTACCTGGATAGCTACCGGCGCCTGTTCGGTGATGGGCTCTCCTTCGGCCTGCGCATGTCCTACGGGCTCCAGCCCGAGCCGAACGGGCTCGCGCAGGCCTTCGTGATCGGCCGCGAGTTCATCGGGGACGACCGCGTCGCGCTGGTTCTCGGGGACAACATCTTCTTCGGCGCCGGGCTGCAAGGGCTTCTCGAGCGCGCCCGCGCCCGGAACCACGGCGCGACGGTCTTCGCGTATCGCGTCGACGATCCCGAGCGCTACGGCGTCGTCTCGCTCGACGGCGAGGGCCGCGCGACGAAGATCGTCGAGAAGCCGAAGACGCCTGAATCGAACCTCGCGGTCACTGGCCTCTATTTCTACGACAATCGGGTCGTCGAGATCGCGGCCGCCGTGAAGCCGTCGGCGCGGGGCGAGTACGAGATCACGGACGTGAACCAGGCCTATCTCGAGGCGGGCGAGCTGCATGTGGAGCAGCTGTCGCGCGGCTATGCCTGGCTCGACACCGGCACGCATGAGAGCCTGCTCGAGGCCTCCGAATTCGTCCGCGCGGTGCAGAACCGGCAGGGCGTGATCGTCGCCTGCCTGGAGGAGATCGCGCTCGCGAACGGTTTCGTCGGCCGCGAGGAGGTGATGCGCCGCGGGCGACAGTTCGAGAAGACGCCCTACGGACGCTACCTCATCGAGCTCGCGGAAGCGGCCTGAGCCGATGTCGGCCACCCTCGCCACCGCTCCGGTCCGCAGCGCCCGCGTGCGGCTGCGCTACGACGCGGACGACGCAACTCCGCCGCCCGC
>JAFAPJ010000068.1 GCA_019247255.1 Methylobacteriaceae bacterium
GATCCCGGCGACGAGCCCGTATTCGGTCCCGTTCGCGACGCGGACGGCCTCCTCCTCGTCCGCGACCCGGATCGCCACGAGAACCGGCCCGAACACCTCCTCCTGCGCGAGCGGGTGATCGGGCGGGACGTCGCCGATGAGCGTCGGCTTCACGTAGAAGCCCTCGCCCGGGACGTTCGTGCCGATCTCGCCCTCGGCCAGGATCGTCAGCCCGTCGCGCCGGGCGAGGTCGAGGTAGCGCTCGACGCGGCGCTTCTGCGCCTCGTTCACGACCGGGCCGAGGTCGAGGTCCTGGTCGCCCGAGCCGACCCGGAGCGCCCGGAAGCGGCGGGCGAGGTCGTCCGTGAACTCGGCGTAGATCGGCTCCTCGACCAGGACCCGGGAGCCGGCGCTGCAGGTCTGGCCGGCATTCTGGGTGATCGCCCGCACGATCACAGCGCCGGCCTCGGCGAGGTCCGCGTCGGCGAAGACGAGCTGGGGCGACTTGCCGCCGAGCTCGAGCGTCACCGGGACCGTGTTGCGGGCGGCCGCCGCCTGGACGAGCGTGCCGACCTCGCGCGAGCCCGTGAAGGAGACGTGGCCGATGCCGGGATGGCCGGCGAGCGCGGCGCCCGCCTCCTCGCCGAGCCCCGTCACCACGTTCACCGAGCCCGCCGGGAAGCCGGCTTCCGCCGCGAGGCTCGCGAGCGCGAGCGCGGAGAGCGAGGCGTCCTCCGCGGGCTTGAGCACGACGGCGTTCCCCATCGCGAGCGCCGCGCCGACGGAGCGGCCGATCATCTGCAGCGGGTAGTTCCAGGGCACGATATGAGCCGTGACCCCGTGCGGCTCCCAGACGGTCATGACCGTGAAGCCCGCCTGGAACGGGATCGTCTCGCCGTGCACCTTGTCGGCCGCGCCGCCGTAATACTCGAAATAGCGCGCGCAGACCGCGACGTCGGTGCGGGCGAGGCCGAGCGGCTTGCCGACATCCTCGCTCTCGAGCCGGGCGAGGCGCTCCGCGTCGCGCCGGATGAGCTCCGCGAGGCGCAGGAGGAGACGCCCGCGCTGCGCCGCGTCGAGGCGGCCCCATTCGCCGGACAGCGCCGCATGGCCGGCCGCGACGGCGCGGTCGATCTCGGCGGGTCCCCCCCGGGCGATCTCGCCCATGACCTGACCGTCGGAGGGGTTGACGACCGGGAGCGTCGCGGCGCTCGCGGCCCATTCGCCCCCGATGAAGTGCCTGGCCTCGCTCACGGGCGCCCTCCCCTGCCGGGGCCGGCTTAGCACCGCGCCTCCCCGGCCACCAAGCCGCTCAGGGCACCGCGCGGATCGCGAGCGCGAGGTCGGTCGCGAGCGCCGGCAGGTCGAGCGCGAGCCCGTCCGCCTCCGCGCGGAGATCGTGCGTCCAGGCGAGCGCGCCGGCCCGCGTGTCCCAGGCCGTGACCCGGACGGGCCCCGGCCGGAGCCCGGGCACGCCGACCCGCGTCGCGATCGGGGCCGCAGACGCGTCGAGCCGGCCATCAGAGCCGATCGTGTCGCGCCGGAGCAGCCAGACGATCGCTTGGTCCGGGTCGCCCGCGCCGAACGGCGCGACGCGCTCGCGGTCGGCCGCGATCTCGTCGTTGAGGTTGCGGCGTCGGAACCGGCTCCATTCGACGAGGTCGATGAAGCCCGTCATGGCGCCCTGCGCCTCTCGCATGCCGGCCGTCAGGGCGTGCGGCTTCCGGTTCGGCCAGCGCATGCCGCCTCCCGCCCCGCCGGAGGCGAGATGCGCCCATTGCATGTGCCGGAAGTATTCGTCGTCGAAGGGCTCGGGCAGCGTCTTCTTGTGGTCCTTGAAGGTGTGGATCGGCCCGTGCTCCGTATCGAGGAACGGGCGTCCGTCCGTGATCTCCGCCAGGCACCCGCGCACGATCCGGCCCGTGTCGATCGCGGGCGCGACCGTGTCCTGGGGGTGGTCGATCGTGCCCTCGCGATAGATGTGGATCGATGCGAAATCGAGGTCGGGATGCCGGAAGATCGGCTCCTTGAGCGGCATGTGCGGTCGCCATTCGAGCTCCGGGCCGAAGATCGACACCGTCTGCGGGTGCGCGCGCCCGTAGAGCTTCGTCTCGAGCGTCCGGACATGCTGGCTCAGATCCGCGATGAACTCACCGAAGCAATCGGCCGTGTCGCCCGCCTGGGCCGGGTGGATCTCGTTGAACAGGTCCCAGGCGAAAAGCGCGCCGCTGCCGCCCCAGCGCTCGATCGCGTAGGTGAGGCGCACCTTGATGGCCTGGCGCGTGGCCCCGCAAAGCAGGAATTCGGCCGGGCTCGCGAGCGGCCCGCCATTCGCCCGGTTGTAGGGGTGGCGCTCCCATTTGAGCCAGGTCCAGAACGTGTCGTAAGGCGTGAGCAGGATGCGGAGCCCGACCCTCTCGCAGAGCGCGAAGAGGTCGTCCCAGAGCGTCGCCATGGCGGGCGGGACCCGCCCGGCCGGCCGCTCGAAATAGCGGTGCCGCACCTGCGCGTATTCGAGCATGAGGCGGAGCACGGTGACGCCGTGCTGGCGCATCCAGATGAGGTGCCGCTCGACCCTCCCGAGGTCGCGCCGGCGGTAGAGCCCGTCGAACTCGAACCAGGAGATCGCGTCGTTCTGCCCGACGGGAGTCCACGGCTCCCCGTCTTCCGTCTCGAAGTACGGGGCGCCCGGCGCGACCCGGATCCAGGGCAGCCGGGTCTCGGCCGGGCGGGCGAGGCTTCCCGCGAGCTCGTCGGCGAACAAGGACGTGGCACTCCCCGAGCTACTCTGGCGTGAGCTGTCCGGGGCTCTCAAAGCGCGCCGAACTCGGGCGGTTCCCTCGGGCCAAGTCTTGCCTATCGCGAACCTCATCCCGCCTCGTTGGTTCTCTCACCCGAGGAGTGAACCCATGGACATCGCGTTGGACAAGGTGTGCGAGCTCATCCTGCGGGTGCGCGAGATCGACGTGAAGGAGGGCGACACGGACCCCGACTCGGGCTCGAACCCGACGGACGACGGCGCCGCGGACGTCCTCATGGCGGGTGCGGACGACGCGACGGAGGAGGAGGTCCGCGAGTTCATCGCGGGCTTGAACGACGACGAGCGGACGGACCTCGTCGCGATCACCTGGATCGGCCGCGGGGATTTCGAGCCGGAGGAATGGGGCGAGGCCTTGCGCACGGCACGCGAGCGGGCGACGCTCTCGACCGCCGATTACCTTCTCGGCATCCCCAATATCGGCGACCTCCTCGATGAAGGGCTCGCGGCTCTCGGCCGGAGCTGCGCGTGACCCCCGCGTGCCGACACCTTTCGCCTTGAGCCCTGCCGCGGGGCCGAGCAGACGCGCGGCCTCGGCCCTGCCGACCGTCCAAAGGCTGCCGCTCGGCGGCCGATACGCGCTGAATTGTCAAGCCTCTGAGCCCGGTTAGTCTATAGAAGGACGCAGCCGACCAAGTCTCGTGGCAATGGAACGGTAGTCGCGTAGGTTGATTATGCCGGCGGTGAGGATGAGAGCCCCGCGGTTCTCATACCGTTTTCCAGCCGACGACATCAGTTTACGACCCCGCTCACATGCCTGCCGCCGAACTTGCATCGACGGGCAGCCCGTCCGTTTCAGCCTTGCAGGGCTGCTCGCAGGATCTTGAATGACCTCCCTGGGTGTTTACGCTGGAACGTCCCCCGACGACGTCGCCCGATTTTCGGACTGGCTCGGCCGACCGGTCGATTTCGCGACGGCCTTCCTCAATCAGAACAGCTGGGCCGCTTTCGACGACAGCGTCTATTGGGCGACCAATCTGTGGGCCGACGTTTCCTATCACGTGAACTGGTCGGTTCCGCTGACGACCTGGTATGACGGGAATCTCGCGACGGCAGCTCTCGGCGAATACAACGCCCATTACCGTCTCGCTGCGACGGAAATCTTGTCTCACTCGCAGCCGGATGGGACCATCTACATCCGCACCGGCTGGGAAATGAACGGCAGCTGGTTTCCATGGTCTGCAGCCGGCCAAGAAAGCGCGTTCATCGACGCCTACCGGCAGTTCGTCGACACGTTTCGTTCGGTGTCGGATCGCTTTGCTTTCGAGTGGACGCCGAACGTCGGCAACGACTGGTCCGTCAAGCCTCAGGACCTCTATCCTGGCGACGCCTACGTCGACGTGATCGGCATGGATTTCTATTGGAACACGGACTGGGAGGGCCACGATCCCATCGCCGCGTTCAACTCGCTGGTGGACCGGTCGAGCGGTCTTGCCTGGCAGCAGGACTTCGCGGCCCTGCACGACAAGCCGACCGCGATCTCGGAATGGGGCGTGAGCTCGGATCAGGCCGGCCCGTATTTCGAGAAGGTCGGCGCATGGTTCGCCACGCACGACGTGCTCTACCAGAGCTACTGGAACTACGGGGGCGGGGATTACAGCGGGAAGCTCGACGAAGGGCAGTATCCGGAGGCGGGACAGGCCTTCCGCGACACGTTCGGCCCGGTCAATCACGCGCCGGTCGTTCTCGCGCCCCTCGCGGTGTCCCTGACCGAAGGCAGCGCAACGGCCGCCTTCAACCTCCTCCTCGGCGCCTCCGACCCGGACGCGGGTGACAAGCCGGGGCTGCACGCGAGCGACCTCGCGTATCGCGTCGGGGACGGCGCCCCGCAAGCGACGCCGCCGGCCGGGCTCGTGTTCGATGCCGAGCAGAACCGGCTCGTCGTCGATCCGGCGAATCCCGTCTTCCTGCCGCTCGCCGCCGGCGAACACCAGGACATCGTGGTGACCTACCGGATCGTGGACGGACATGGCGGGGAGGTCCAGCAATCGCTGAGGGTCACGGTCGATGGGATGTCGGCGCCCGCGCCGAATCCCACGAGCCAGCTTGCGCTCCGCGTCTCGGGCGATGCTTACCAGGGCTCGCCGCAATTCTTGGTCAAGGTGGACGGCCTCGTTCTGGGCGAGGCGCACGGCGTGAGCGCGTCGCATGCCGCGGGCGAGCACGAGGACGTGCTGATCGACCTGCCTGATCGTCCCGGCGAGGTCTCGGTCGTGTTCCTGAACGACCTTTACGGGGGATCGAGCGCGGCGGACCGGAACCTCTATGTCGAGCAGATCAGCCTGGACGGGCACGCCGTTCCGGGAGCGAGCGCCGTCAACACGGGAGGGTGGAACGACGCGACCACCGCCCAGCTCTTCTCCGAGGGCGAGGCCGTGTTCCATTTCGGGCCCGTCCCGGACCCGGTGCCCTCAAGCTCGACGGAGCTTGTCCTGCGTGTTTCGGGCGACGCCTACCAGGGCGCGGCGCAGTTCGTCCTCAAGGTCGACGGCGTCGCCGTCGGCGACGTCCACAGCGTGAGCGCATCGCACGCGGCCGGCGCGTCCGAGGACGTGCTGGTCGACTTGCCGGCGCGCCCAGGCACGCTCTCCGTCGTCTTTCTGAACGATCTGTATGGCGGTTCCGCCGCGGCCGACCGCAACCTGTACGTCGAGCAGGTCAGCCTCGGCGGGCACGCCGTGTCGGGCGCGAGCGCGATCAACACCGGCGGCTGGAATGACGCGACCACGGCCCAGCTCTTCTCCAGCGGCGAGGCCGTGTTCCACTTCGAAGGCTGGTGGTCCTGAGCGGCGCGGTTCGAGCGGCGGATTGGACGCTAGATATGCCAGTCGCTCGAGCCCGTGTGGAACAGGACCTGCCCCTCCGAATAGAGCCGGGCGATCCCGTCGCTGTTGTAGCCGGCCTCGTTATGGGCCGTTTCGCCGCCATAGGTCGCACCGTGTAAGGCGATGCTGTGGACGTACAGGTTGCGGTCCGTGGCGGACGATCCTCCGTAGAGGTCGTCGATGAACCTGATCGCCACGTCGTGGGCGCCGGTGCCGAACGTCCCCTGAAGCACGACATCCGCCGCCTGCCCGGCCGCGTGGGAGGCCGTCGCGACTTGGACCCCTCCGACCTGCTGGCCATCGACGGTCACGATGAAATGCGGGTCGCCCCTGTAGCTGTCGCCCGAGACGCGGATCGAGAGCGTGTCCGCGGATCCCGTGCGAAAGACCGCCTGGCCGCCGGAGAACATGTTCGCCGTGCCCCCGGAATTCCAGCCTGCGTCGTTCGCCGCCTCGTCCCCGGCATAGGTCTGGCCGCCCCACCGTAGCTCGTGAACGTACAGGTTGCGGTCTCCGGCCGAGCCCCCGTACAGATCGTCCACGAAGCGGACGGCGACCTCGTGCTGGCCGGCCATCGGCGGCACCGCGAGCACCACGTCCTGCACTTGACCGGCCTGGTGCGAGGCGCCCGCCGCCTGGACGCCTCCGACCTGCCGGCCGTCGACGGTCACGACGAAATGCGGATCGCCCTTGTAGCTGTCGCCGGACACGCGCAGCACCAGCGTGTCGTCGACCGGCGGAGGCGGGCTCGCCGAGGCATGCGGGCCGAAAGCCTTGAGGAAAGCCGCGCTCGACGCCGGATTGTGGTTATCGTGCAGCTTACCATTGAAGCCGGCCGCATCGTCCTCCCAGTAGTTGGCGAACAGCATATGGTTCTTCGTCATCCAGTCGGCGAAACGCTGGATGTAGTCGCCGGCGCCGTCCGATTTGACGCCCCATTCGGAGATGGCGGTGTCCTTGCCGTGGGCGGCCGCGAAATCCTGCTGCCAGCGTAGTCCGAACGGCTGGGACACCTTCGACTGGAACGCGGAGGCCGGATCCGCCGGGTCCCAACGCGTGTCGTAATAGACGTCCATTCCTACGACGTCCACGTAAGCGTCGCCGGGATAGGCCGTCTCGGGGTTCAGCGATCCGCCGAGATTCACGTCCCAGACGAACTTGAACTGGTTGGAGACCGAGCGGAACGTGGACACGAGCTGCTGGTAGGCGCTGACGAACGCCGCCTCGTGGCCGCCGGCCGACCACGGCATCCAGTCGCCGTTGAACTCCCAGCCGACGCGCACGTAAATCGGATCCGCATCGCTGCGGCTGCTCGCGATTGCCTGGGCGGCGGACAGGAAATGCGAGTTGTCCGCCCCTGTCGCGACCTGCTCGAGCGACGTCCCGTTCACGGTCAGCGGAACCGACAGCATCAGTCGCGCCTCGGCGTCCTTCCACTGGCCGATCTCGTACGAGACCGAGCTGTCGAACGCGGCCCAGCTGCGTTCGTCCAAATAGTTCAGAACCATGTCGGCCGGACGACCGAGCCAGCTCTGGGCAGCGCCGAGCGCGGCCGGGTCGTTCCCGACATAAAAGCCCAATTTCGTCATGTCAGCTCCCGACCCTGAGGTGCATGCAAACGGCGCGCTCACGTCGGCAAGACCGTCGGATAGCGTCCTTAATGATGTGTAAACCTACGGCCCAACTGTGACCCTATTTTGCTCGGCAGGTCACAGTCATGGCCGCTGGTGACCGACAAGTCTTCCACGAGTGTCATGTTTGTGGAAAACGTCGCGAGCAATATTGAGATAGGAAAAGTGAAATAGCTTCGGCGCAAGCGCTCCGGTTGTCGGCTGTGCGGGAGCCCTGTGCGGGAGTCCCGAGAACCCGCTCACTCGACCCCGAAGATGCGCGACAGCAGGTCCGGGATCGAGTTCGTGGTCGTCGGGTCGCCGCGGCGCGCGCCCGCCTCCGCGACGCGCGGGCTGCCCGGTGGCCGCCAGCCCTGCGAGCCCGGCAGCGGCACAGGCGCCTGCCCGGCGAGCGCGCCTTTCATGAAGCGGGCCCAGATCTCGACCGGCAGGTTGCCGCCGGAGACCTTCTTGGTCGGCGTGCCGTCGTCGTTACCGAGCCAGACGCCCGCGACCAGCGTCCCCGTGTAGCCGACGAACCAGGCGTCGCGGAAATCCTGGCTCGTGCCGGTCTTGCCCGCGGCCTCCCAGCCCGGAATCTCGCCCTTGCGGGCGGTGCCGGTGAGCAGGGTCTCGCGCATCATGGCGTTCATCATCGCGACGGGGCCCGGCTCGATGACGCGGCCGAGCCCGCCGCCCTGGCGACGGTAGAGCGGCCGGCCGTTCGACCCCTTCACCTCCGCGATGATCCAGGGGATCGTGCCGGTCCCGCCGCTCGCGAAGCCCGCGAAGGCGCCCACGAGCTCGACCGGCGTGACCTCTGAGGTGCCGAGCGCGATCGAGGCGTTCGGCTGCAGCGCGGAGGCGATGCCGAGCCGCTGCGCGGTCTGCACGACGGCCTTCGGCCCGACCTCGAGCGCGACCCGGACCGCGACCGTGTTCAAGGAGAGCGCGAGCGCGTCGCGCAGCGTCACTGGCCCGCGATAGTCGCGGGAATAGTTCTCGGGATGCCAGCCCTTCACGCTGATCGGCCCGTCCTCGCGCACCGTGTCGGGGGTCAGCCCGCGCTCGATGGCCGTCAGATAGACGAAGGGCTTGAAGGCCGAGCCCGGCTGCCGCTTCGCGTTTGTCGCGCGATTGAACTGGCTGTCCGCGTAGCTGCGGCCGCCGACGAGCGCCCGGAGCGCGCCGTCGGGCCGCATGGCAACGAACGCGCCCTGCTCGACGCCGAACTTCGCGCCTTTCGCGGCGAGCTCGTCGACGAGGGCGCGCTCGGCCAGCCCCTGCAGGTTCGGATCGATCGTGGTCGTGACCACGACGTCGTTCTCAACCGTCCCGACGAAATCGTCGAGCACGTCCATGACGAGGTCGGCCGCGTAATTCGCCGAGCCGGCGCCCGCGCGGCGCACGGCCTTCGCGGGCGTGGCGAGCGCGGTCTTGAGCTGGTCGCCCGAGATGTAGCCCTCGTCCGCCATCGCGGCGAGCACCATGGCGGCCCTGGCCTTGGCGGCCTCCGGGTTGCGGTTCGGCGCGAGGCGCGAGGGCGCCTGGACGAGGCCCGCCAGCGTCGCGGCCTCCGCCACCGTCACCTCGCGGGCGGACTTGGCGAAGTAGCGCTGCGCCGCCGCCTCGACCCCGTAGGCGCCCGAGCCGAAATAGACCCGGTTCAGGTAGAGCTCGAGGATCTCGTCCTTGCGGTAGCGGTGCTCCAGCCAGAGCGCCAGGATC
>JAFAPJ010000376.1 GCA_019247255.1 Methylobacteriaceae bacterium
CGCGTCTCGCGCGGCCGCGATCCGGCGGGCCAGATCCGCCAGCGTATCGCGCGCGATCCCGAGGTCGATCGGCTTGCCGCCCGCCCGCTCGACGATCGCGCGAAGCGCGTAAGGGTTCGACGCCACGATCTGGTCGGGGCCGGCGACCTCGCCCGGACGCACGAGCTCGTCGCCGGTCGCCAGGATCGCGACCCGGGGCCGGCGCCGGACCGGCAGCCGCCCGTGGCCCATCGCGGCCGCGAGGGCGAGCCGCGTCGCATCGAGCCGCTCGCCCGCGCGCAGCAGGCGCTCCCCATCCCGAAAATCGAGCCCGGCCGGGCGGACGAAGCGCCCCGCGGGCGCGCCCTCGCGCACCAGGACGTGCTCGCCATCGAGGTCGGCATCCTCTTGGATCACGACGGCGTCCGCGCCGGCCGGAACGGGTGCGCCCGTGAAGATTCGGACGGCCTCCCCGGCCCCGACGGTCCCCCGGTGGCCGGCGCCCGCGACGGCGCGCCCGACGAGCCGCAACCGGACCGGCACGGACGCGACATCGGCGGCCCTGACCGCGTAACCGTCCATGGCGGAGGCCGCGAAAGGCGGCTGCGTCCGCGAGGCTCGGAGGTCCGTCGCGAGGGTCCGGCCGGCGGCCGCCTCGAGCGCGACCTCCTCCGTCTCGACCGGCTCGCCGACGCTCGCGAGCACGCGGGCGAGCGCGTCCGCGACCGGGAGGAGCCCCATCGTCAGGGCTCCGCCCGGTAGTCGCCGGACCGCCCGCCGCTCTTGGCAAGCAGGCGCACGCCCTCGATCCGCATGGCGCGGTCGACGGCCTTGGCCATGTCGTAGATCGTGAGGCAGGCGACCGAGACCGCGGTCAGCGCCTCCATCTCGACGCCGGTCTG
Source organism: Methylobacteriaceae bacterium (assembly GCA_019247255.1). GTDB lineage: Bacteria > Pseudomonadota > Alphaproteobacteria > Rhizobiales > Beijerinckiaceae > Enterovirga. The sequence continues at coordinate 882 of JAFAPJ010000376.1, forward strand.
GCCCGAGACCGCGACCTCGGCCGAGACCCGGACGCCGGGCAGGGCGTCGTCGAGCGTGCACTCGACACCGACCTTCGTGAGCAGCAGCGGATGGCAGAGCGGGATCAGCTCGTGCGTGCGCTTCGCCGCCATGATCCCGGCGAGGCGCGCGGTGCCGAGGACGTCGCCCTTCTTGGCGTCGCCCCGGCGGATCAGCGCGACCGTTTCGGGCTGCATGACGACCGCGCCCTCGGCGCGGGCCGAGCGGGCCGTCACGGCCTTCTCGCCGACATCGACCATGTTGGCCGCGCCAGTCCGGTCGAGATGGGTGAGCTCGCTCATGCGCGCTCCGTTGGGCGCTTCGCCTTCTTGGGCTTCGGCGCGGGCAGCTCCGCGGCGGTCGCGCGCACGAGCTCGCTCAGCCGCTCCGCGTCCTCCCATTCTGCCTCCGAGAGCAGGAAGGAGGGTTTCGCGCCCGGGTAAGGCGGTTCCTCGGTCGGCGCGCCGAGGAGCGCGCGGCCGGCCTCGGTCGGCTTGAGGAAGAGCTGGTCGTCGCAGACGAGCGCCACGAGCTTTCCGTCGCACCAGATGCCGTATTCCCTGAACATCTTCTTGGCCGTGACGGCGCCGGCCGCGCCCATGCGCTCGACGAGCGTGTCGACGAAATCCTGACGCGACGCCATCAGGCCGCCGCGTTCCGTGCGGCCCCGACGGGCGCGAGGAGCGCGCGGGTGGCCGCCGTCACATCGGGCTCGCGCATCAGGCTCTCTCCGACGAGAACGGTTCGCATGCCGACGCCGGCGAGACGGGCGAGGTCGGCCGGGCCCGCGATCCCGCTCTCGCCGACCGCGATCCGATCCGATGGGATCAGCGGCGCCAGAGCTTCGCTCACGGCGAGCGAGGTTTCGAAGCTGCGCAGGTCGCGGTTGTTGACGCCGATAAGGCTCGCGGGCAGCCGCAGCGCGCGCTCGAGCTCGGCCCTGTCATGGACCTCGACGAGCGCGTCGATCCCGTAATGCCCCGCGGCCGCCACGAGCTCGGCCGCGAGCGCGTCGTCGACCGCCGCCATGATCACGAGGATGCAATCGGCGCCCCAGCTGCGGGCCTCCGCCACCTGGTAGGGATCGTAGAGGAAGTCCTTGCGCAGCACCGGCAGGGCGCAGGCCGCGCGCGCGAGACGGAGATGGCTCGGGTCGCCGCTGAAGGAGGGTCCGTCCGTCAGGACCGACAGGCAGGTCGCGCCGCCGACCTCGTAGGCGCGGGCATGAACGGGCGGATCGAAATCGGCCCGGATCAGCCCCTTGGACGGGCTCGCCTTCTTGATCTCGGCGATGACCGCGGTGCGGCCGGCGCCGAGCGAGGCCCGGATGGCGCCCGCGAAGGGGCGGACGGGGCCGGCCTCGCGGGCGCGGCGGTCGACCTCGCCTGGCGCCAGCGCCCGTTTGGCGGCCGCGATCTCGGCCCGCTTGTACGCCTCGATCCGGGACAGGATGTCCGTCACGGGGCCGCCCCGTTCGATACCGTGACGAGCCGGTCGAGAGCCGCCCGCGCGGCCCCGCCATCGACGGCCTGGCTCGCCTGGTCGACGCCCTCGCGCAGGTCGCGGGCCCGGCCCGCGACGACGAGCGAGGCCCCGGCATTGAGGAGAGCGACGTCGCGATACGGCGTGCGTGCGCCATCGAGGACGGCCCGCAAGGCCGCCGCGTTGTGGTCGGGATCTCCGCCCTTCAGGTCCTCGAGGCGGACGCGCGAGAGGCCGACCTCCTCCGGGGTAATGGTGAAGCGTCGGATCTGGCCGTCCTCGAGCGCCACGACGTCGGTCGGCCCGGTCGTCGTGATCTCGTCGAGCCCGTCCGAGCCGTGAACGGTCCAGACGCGCTCGGACCCGAGCTCGCGCAGCGCTTCCGTCATCGGCTCGAGCCAGCCGCTCGCCGGCACGCCGAGGAGCTGTCGCCTGACGCCCGCTGGATTCGAGAGCGGGCCCAGGAGGTTGAACAGGGTGCGTGTGCCGAGCTCGACCCGGGTCGGCGCGACGTGGCGAACGGACGGGTGATGCGTCTGCGCGAACATGAAGCAGAGCCGCGCGGCGTCGAGGCAGCGCCGGAGCGCGGCCGGATCGAGCCCCATGCGGACGCCGAGCGCCGAAAGGATGTCGGCCGAGCCCGAACGCGACGAGGCGGCGCGATTGCCATGCTTCGCCACCGTGACGCCGGCCCCGGCCACGATGATCGCGGCGAGCGTCGAGATGTTGTAGCTGCCCGCGCCGTCGCCGCCCGTGCCCACGATGTCGCTCGCGTCCGCGGGCGCGTCGACCCGGGTCATGCGCCGTCGCATGGCTTCCGCGGCCCCGATGATCTCCGGACCGGCCTCACCCCGCACGCGCAAGGCCATGAGGAACCCGCCCGATTGCGCGGGCGTCACCTCGCCCGACAGCAGCATCTCGAAGGCGTCCCGCGCCTCCTCGCGGGTCAGCGAGGCCCCGGTCGCGACCTTCGCGATAAACGGCTTGAAGGACTCCATCGCGGCTCAATGCACGCCGTCGGACACCTTGTCACGAGCGCGGGCGTTCCACTCCCCCGCGAGGTCGAGGAAGTTGCGCAGGATGAGCTCGCCATGCTCGGACGCGATGCTTTCGGGGTGAAACTGGACCCCGTGGATCGGGAGGTCGCG
>JAFAPJ010000425.1 GCA_019247255.1 Methylobacteriaceae bacterium
CGACCTTCGTCAACCTCCTGACCGGCGTGCTCGCGCCGACGGCCGGCCGCATCCTGCTCGGGGGCCGGGACGTGACGTCGGCGAGCCCCGACGCGCGGGTGCGGGCCGGCATGGCCCGGACCTTTCAGATCAACCAGCTCTTCGGCACCATGACGCCGCTCGAGATGGTCGCCCTCGTCGTGTCCGAGCGCCTCGGATTAGGCGCCGCCGCCTTCCGTATCCTGGACGCGAACGATCGGCTCATCGCCGAGACCGCGGAGGTCCTGAGGCAGTTCCGGCTTCACGACGTCATGGACACGCGCATCGCGACCCTGCCCTACGGCAAGCAGCGTCAGATCGAGATCGCGGCCGCCTTCGCGGCGAAACCCAGCGTCCTCCTCCTCGACGAGCCCGCGGCCGGCGTGCCGGAAGCCGAGCGACGCGAGCTCCTCGCGACGGTCGCGGCCCTGCCGGCGGACGTCTCCGTGCTCCTCATCGAGCACGACATGGACCTCGTCTTCCGCTTCGCGACCCGCATCACGGTCCTGGTCAACGGCCGGATCCTGGCGGAGGGCGAGCCGTCGGCCGTCGCCCGAGATGCGGCGGTCAGGGAAGCCTATCTCGGCGAGGCCCAGCATGGCTGAGCTCCTGCGCGTCGAGGCGCTGAGCGCCGGCTACGGCGAGGCCGTCGTCCTCTTCGACATCGACCTCGCGCTGGCCGAGGGTCGGTCCCTGGCCCTGCTCGGCCGGAACGGCGTCGGCAAGACGACGCTCGTGAACTCGATCATCGGGGTCACCCGGCGCCGTGCCGGCCGGATCATGCTCGGCGGTCGGGACGTGACCGCGATGACCCCGGAGGCGCGGGCGCTGGCCGGGATCGGCTGGGTCCCGCAGGAGCGCAACATCTTCCGCTCGCTCACCGTCTTCGAGAACCTGACCGCCGTCGCGCGCCCGGGCCTCTGGAATCCGGAGCGCGTGTTCGGGATGTTCCCGCGCCTCGCGGAGCGGACGGGCCATCTCGGCAGCCAGCTCTCGGGCGGCGAGCAGCAGATGCTGGCGATCGGCCGGGCGCTCGTGCTCAACCCGAAGCTGCTTCTCCTCGACGAACCGACGGAGGGGCTCGCGCCTATCATCGTGGCGGAGCTTCTGCGCGCGCTGAAGCGCCTGTTCCACGAGGAAGGCCTGTCCGCCATCGTGATCGAGCAGCACGCCCGCCAGATCCTCGAACTCACCGACGACGCCGTCGTGCTCGAGCGCGGCCGCGTCGTCCTGCGCCAGGACAGCGCCTCCTTGCTCCGCGAACCCGAACGCCTCGAGCGCCATCTCGGCCTCGCGGCCGCCTAACCGAAGAGAACAGGAGAGAGGACGCCCCATGACCTCACGCACGAAGCCGCCCTTCCGGGCCGACATGGTCGGCAGCCTGCTGCGCAGCGCGCCCGTGAAGGAGGCGCGCGAGAAGCGCGCCGCCGGAACGATCGGCGCCGAGGAGCTCGCCCAGGTCGAGGATGCCGAGATTGCCGCGCTCGTGAGGAAGCAGGAGGCGGTGGGCCTCCAGGCGGTGACGGACGGCGAGTTCCGCCGCGCCTTCTGGCACTTCGACTTCCTGGAAGGGCTGACCGGCGTCCAGGGCTACGACGCGGATTCAGGCATTCAGTTCAAGGGCGTCGCCACCAAGGCGCGCGGCCTGCGGGTCACCGGCAAGCTCGACTTTCCGGACGACCACCCGCATCTCGCGCATTTCAAATACCTGGCCTCGGTCACGAGCCGAGTTCCCAAGATGACGATCCCGTCCCCCTCGATGCTGCACTATCGCGGCGGGCGCAAAGCCGTGGATCCGACCGCCTACCTCCACATGGAGGATTACTACGCGGATCTCGGCAAGACCTACGCCAAGGCCGTTCAAGCCTTCTACGACGCCGGCTGCCGCTATCTGCAGCTTGACGACACGAGCCTGTCCTATTTCTGCGATCCCGAGCAGCGCACGATGCTGGCGGAGCGCGGCGACGATCCGGACCGGCTCATCCACACCTACCGGGACGTCATCAACGCGGCGACGGCCGCGAAGCCCGCCGACATGGTGATCACCACCCACACCTGCCGGGGCAACTTCAAGTCGACCTTCATCGCGTCCGGCGGCTACGAGCCCGTCGCGGACCTCGTCTTCAACGAGATCGACGTCGACGGCTACTTCATGGAGTGGGACGATTCGCGTTCGGGCGGGTTCGAGCCGCTGCGCTTCCTGCCCAAGGGCAAGCACGTCGTGCTCGGCCTCGTCACCACCAAGGTCGGCTCGGTCGAGAGCAAGGACGACATCAAGCGGCGCATCGAGGCCGCAGGGCGCCACGCGCCGCTCGACCAGCTCTGCCTGTCGCCGCAATGCGGCTTCGCCTCGACGGAGGAAGGCAACCTCCTGGCCGAGGAGGAGCAATGGGCGAAGCTCTCCCGGATCGTCGAGGTCGCGGGCGAGGTCTGGGGCCGCTGAGCGCACCTTCCGAGGCCGTCGGACGGCCCCGCCGCCCCTCGGCACGGAGAACCCAGACGGGAGCGCTCCGCCCTATCCTCGCAGCCGCTTGCGCATCGCGACCCGGGGCGCCTGGTGGACGCCGGCCTCCCGCTCCTCCCGGACCACCTCTGCGAGCTCGGGATTCGCGTCGGTGACGTCGAACGGCTGGTAGCCGAGCCGGGCGTAAAAGGGCGCGTTCCAGGGCACGTCGCGGAACGTCGTGAGGGTCGCGAGCGTGAAGCCCGCGGCCGAAGCCCATGCCTCGAAGGCCGCGATGAGCTGGCGGCCATGGCCGCGCCCCTGCACCGCCTGCGCGACGGCGAGCTCGAGGATGTGAGCGTGGCCGTCCAATGGCATCGCGAGCAGGAAGGCGGCAGGCCTGCCGCCCAGGGCACCGACGAGCGTGATCCCCCGCTCCCGCGCCGCCGCATGCTCCGCCGCGGAGCGCGCCGGCAGGTCGAGGCAGAAGCGCGTCTCGGCGAGCGAGCCGTAGGAGCGCGCCGCATCGAGCTCGATCTCCTGCATCGCCGGCACGTCGTCGGTCCGGGCAGGGCGCACGAGGAACGCGGGCTCGGTCCCATCCACGATGGCCACCGTTAACTCGCCGCGAGCCGTGGGCGCGCGACGGACAGGCCCTCGACCATCGCGTCGAGCACGACCCGGATCCGCGCGGTCCGACGCAGATCCGGATGGGTGAGAAGCCACAGGTTCGTCACCATGTCGGGCACGGGTTCGCCGATCCGCGCGAGCTCCGGATCGTCGTCGACGAGGTAGCACGGCAGCGCCGCCACGCCGATGCCGGCCCGCGCCATGGCGGCGAGCCCGAGGAGCGATCCGGTGCGGTGGACGATGCGCTCCGGCGCGACGTGGGCGTCGATCCAGCGCGCCGAGCCCAGATGCGAGAGGCTGTCGTCCGGGGCGATCCAGTCGAGCTCCGTCGCGTCCCGGCCAGGATGGCGGGCGAGGTACGCGCGGGCCGCGTAGGGTGCGGTCGCGACCGTGCCGAGCCTGCGGGCGACGAGGCCCTCGGGCGCCTCCGCCGCGGGGCGCAGCGCGATGTCGGCCTCGCGCCGGGTCAGCGTCAGGAACGCGTTCGTGGTCGAGAGCTCGACGACGATCCCCGGATGGCTCGCGCGGAGCTCCGCCACGATCGGCGCGAGAAGGCCCAGCATGGTCTCGGTCGTCGTGAGCCGCACGATCCCGCTCGGCCTCACGTCCTGCCCGACGAGGCGCCGCTCGAGGCCGTCCATCTCCCCGAGAACGCGTCGGGAGGCCGCGACCGCCTCCTCCCCGGCCGGGGTCGCCGCGTAGCCGCGCCGATCGCGGTCGAAGAGCCGGACGCCGAGCCGTCCTTCCAGGGCGCCGAGCCGCCGCCAGGCGCTCGCATGGTTCAGCCGGAGCCGCTTGGCGGCGCCCGTGAGCGAGCCCGCCTCCGCCACCGCCGCGATCAGGCGCAGGTCGTCCAGGGCGATCTGACTTTGCTGCGAAGGCAAGCTCATCTTGCCGAGATACCGTATCGCTTTCGATCAACGCAAGCAGCATGCATTGGCCCGACACGGAGCCACACATGACCGACCTTCGCCTCGTCCCCTATGCGACCTTGCTGCTGCGCCTCGCGCTCGGCCTCATGTTCCTGGCCCACTCGGTCGTCCTGAAGCTCATGACCTTCGGGCTTCCCGGGACGGCGGCCTTCTTCCAGGCCGTCGGCCTGCCTGGCTGGCTCGCCTACGCCACCTTCGCCTGCGAAGCCGCCGGGGGCGCGCTTCTGATCCTCGGCGTGCAGAGCCGCTGGGTGGCGCTCGCCCTCTCGCCCTTCCTGGTTGGCGCCCTCGTGAGCGTCCACCTCGCGAACGGCTGGGTGTTCACCGCCCCGAACGGCGGCTGGGAATACCCGGCCTACCTGTTCGTGCTGTGCCTCGCGCAGGCGATGCTTGGCGACGGCGCCTACGCGCTGTCGCCGTCCCGCCCGCTCCCGCTCGTCGGGGCCGCGACCCCGACCCCGGCGCTCCGCTGACCGGAGCGGCGCCCCGCTCCGCCGCCCCGCCCCTTACCCTCGCCCCCGGAGCCGTCATGAGCCCGCTCACCCTCGTCAGCCACGACCTCTGCCCTTACGCCCAGCGCGCCGCGATCGCGCTCGCCGAAAAGGCGGTCGCGTTCGAGCGCGTCACGGTCGACTTCTCGGCGAAACCCGACTGGTTCCGGGCGATCTCGCCGCTCGGCAAGGTGCCGCTCCTGCGCGTCGCACAGCCCGGCGGCCGCGACACCGTGCTCTTCGAGAGCAACGTCATCTGCGAGTACATCGAGGAGACGCAGCCCGGGCGGAGGCTGCACCCGACGGACCCGCTCGCCCGCGCCGAGCATCGCGCCTGGATGGAGTTCGGCTCCGCGATCCTCGGCGACGTGTGGGGGCTCGAGACCGCGAAGGAGGCGGCGGCCTTCGAGACGAAACGCGAGGCGATCGCCGCGAAGTTCGCGCGGGTCGAGGCGGCCCTCGGCCCGGGGCCGTTCTTCGCCGGAGACGCGTTCAGCCTCGTCGACGCCGTCTTCGCGCCGATCTTCCGGTATTTCGACCTGTTCGACAGCCTCGCCGACCTCCGGCTCTGGATCGACCTGCCGAAGGTCTCGGCCTGGCGCGCGGCGCTTGCGGCCCGGCCGAGCGTGATCGCCGCGGCCTCACCGCGCTACGCGGACCTGCTGCACGCCTTCCTGGTGCGCCACGACGCGCATCTGCTGAAGCTCGCCGCCTGAAGCTGCGGCGCTCAGGCGGCCCCGAAGCCGAGCCGCGCGTCGCGGCGGCGGATCCAGGCCACGACCGGGATGGCGAGAAGCACCATCCAGAGCTTCCCGATGATCTGGCCGGCGAGGAAGTCGAGCGACCCGAAGGCGAGGAGCAGGAAGACCGCCGAATCCACCACGAGCCCGACCGCGCTCGACAGGACCACCGCGAGGACGAAGCGGCGGCGCTGGAGCGGCGTGTAGACGAGAAGATCGGCGAGCTCGGACAGGAGGAACGCGGCGGTCGAGGCGAGCACGATGGCGGGCGGCGCCAGGAAGGCTGACAGCGCCGCCCCGATCGCGATCGCCCCCATCCCGAAGGCGAGGCCGAGCCGGCGCTGGACGATGTCGCGCAGCACGAGGGCAAGGCCGATCATGAGGACGCCGGAGGGCGCGCTGATCCCCGGCGCGACCGGCAGAAGGCAGGGCCCGTTCGGCACGCAGACCGTGCCGACATGCCCGATCATCCAGTTCGCGGCCGGTATGGTGGCCACGAAGAGCGCGAGCGCGACCGCCCCTTCCATCCGCTCCTGCCCGGTCCTCATCCCGATCCCTCTCGCCAGCGCCGGAAGCCCGCCCCGCGCAGCTCGCAGGCCGGGCACGTGCCGCAACCATAGCCCCAATCGTGCCGTCGGCTGCGGTCGCCCAGATAGCAGGTATGCGTTTCCTCCACGACGAGCGCGACGAGGCGCTCGCCGCCGAGCTCCTGCGCGAGCGCGAAGGTCCCGGCCTTGTCGACCCGCATGAGCGGCGTCTCGAGGACGAGGCGGGTCTCGAGCCCCAGATTGAGCGCGACCTGCATCGCCTTGATCGTGTCGTCCCGGCAATCCGGATAGCCGGAGTAATCCGTCTCGCAGACGCCGAGCACGATGCGGCGGCACCCGCGCCGGTAGGCGAGCGCGGCCGCGAAGGCGAGAAACACGAGGTTGCGCCCGGGCACGAAGGTCGTGGGCAGGCCGTTCGCCGCGACCGCGATCGCGACCTCCGCGGTCAGAGCCGAGCTCGACACCTCGCCGAGCGTCGGGAGCGCCAAGAGATGGTCCGCTCCGAGGCGGCCTGGCCAGGGCCAGTCCGATCGCGCGAGCTCACGCCGGACCGCGTCGCGGCAGGCGAGCTCGACCGCATGGCGCTGGCCGTAATCGAAGCCGACGGTCTCGACCTCCCCGAAGCGGGCGAGCGCCCAGGCGAGGCAGGTTGTCGAATCCTGTCCGCCGGACAGGAGCACGAGCGCGCGGTCGGGCGAGGCGGACGGCATGGGTCGGCGGGAGCAAGGTCCGGGCCGCCGGGCCGAAAGACCGGCCGGGATG
>JAFAPJ010000437.1 GCA_019247255.1 Methylobacteriaceae bacterium
GGCTGGAACCTCTTCGCCCGCGCGATCGCCGGCGCCTTCCTGATCCTGTCGGGCCTCGGCCTCGCGCTCGCGCATCGCCACGGGTGGCATCTCGCCCGCTTCGCGCGGCGGCTTCTCGCCATCGTCCTGGCGGCCGGCCTCGTGACGGCCGGCACCGCGATCGCATTCCCGGACGCCTACGTGTTCTTCGGCATCCTCCACAACATCGCGGCCTCGAGCGTCCTCGCCCTGCCCTTCACGCGGCTGCCGGCGCCGGCCGCCGCGATCGGCGCGCTCGCCTTCGGGGTCGCGCCGTTCCTCACCGGCTTCGTGCCCCTCCTCGACCATCCGGGCCTCGCCTTCATCGGCCTTTCGAGCCGCGTGCCCCTGACGAACGACTACGTCCCGCTCGTCCCCTGGACGGGCTTCGTGCTCGCGGGCGTGGCGCTCGGGCGCTGGGGTCTCGTGCAGCCGCCCGATGCCGGCCGGTCCGGTGCGCCGGCGTCGCGCGCGATCGGTGCGTTGAGCTTCCTCGGACGGCGCAGCCTCCTCATCTACCTCGCGCACCAGCCGCTGATCTACGGGGCGCTCGCGGCCTACGTGGCAGTCGCGGGCCCGAGCCGGACCGCGGAGGAGCGACCCTTCATCGCGAGCTGCGAGGCGAGCTGCGCCCATTCGGGAGCGACGGCCGCGACCTGCCGGGCGACCTGCGCCTGCACGGTCGCGCAGATCCGATCCGCCTCGCTCTGGGCGCCGCTCGCGGCGAACCGGCTGACGCCCGAGGAGTTCGAACGCGTGACCGGCATCGCTCGCCTCTGTCTGGCGCAGCACCGGGATCGCCCCTGATGCGGCGCCCCGGAAACCCCGCGCAATCTGGCGGTCGATTTAGCGGCAAATTAAACGCTCGCTCCGACACTGGCGCAGGGACAGGGTCGGGACCTATGAGCGAGCAGCGCAGCGCGGAACGGACGAGGACCTTCCTCCGCGGCCGCATCGAGTACAACGGCGGGCAGTCGAGCTTCGACTGCCTCGTCCGCGACCTGTCCGAGCACGGAGCCCGGGTGGTGGTGTCCGAGGCCGTGACGTTGCCGGAGACGTTCCGCCTGCACATCCCGAAGAACGACCGCTCCGAGACCGTTCACGTCAAGTGGCGCAGGGGCGAGTCGGTCGGGGTGTCCTTCGAGCCCGTGGCGGCCCAGGCGGGGGCGCCTCACGACGAGGACAAGGATCGCATCCGCCTTCTGGAGGCCGAGATCGTCCGGCTTCGGCGCGTGCTGGAAGAGCTGCGGGGCGACCCGAGCCGTATCCAGATCCTCCTCGACAAGGCGGTCTAACGCAGGAAGCGCTTGGCTTCCACGAAGGCGGCATGGGCCGCGACCGCGCGGGCGAGGTGGCGAGCTTCCTCGCCGCCAGGCTCGACCGCCTGCCCTGACGGATCGGGCTGGAGAGCGGGCGGGGCGAACCGAGCCGCGAAGTCCGGCTCACGGCCGAGCCGCGTCAGGAGCTCGCGGGTGAGATCGTCGCCTGTCGCGGCGTCGTTCAGCGCGCCGAGCTCCTCCTGAAGCGCCGCCAGCGCCTCCGTGAAGGCCACGTAGCGACGCTTCTCCTTGCCGCCCTCCGCGAGCGCGCCGAAGAACTCGCTCGCGTAGCGCAGCTTCTTCGCGTCGATCCGGACCTGGTGGCGGGCGGGCGCACCCAGAAGGGCGAGCGCGCGGCCGGCCCGCTTCAGCTTGCGCCGGCGCCGCCGCAGGCTGTCCATGGCGAAATCCTCGACCGGGCGGTCACGCGCGGCCGCGAGCTTCGCATCGGCGGCCGTGAGCCACGGCCCGGCCTCGATCCAGGCGAGACAATCGAGAAGGAAGATGCGGAACCGGCGCGAGCGGAGCGTCGCCTGGATGCGCTCGTACACGGCTTCGCGCTCGGCCCGCACTTCGGCCAGGAAGGCCGCGAGGTCGGCATCCTCCGGGCTGCGCGTCGAGGCGGGTCCGAGCGTCTTGGCCAGGTAGACGTCGAGGTTGCGGGCCTCGCCGAGCTGTCCGGAGACGCGCCTCAGCGCCGACTTGATGGCCGGGAGGCGGCGGTCGGCGAGGGCCGGGCCGAACACGGACAGGGCGGAGCGCAAGCGGCGCAGGGCGACGCGGGCCTGATGGAGGCCCTCGGGCGAGCGCGCCCGGACAAGAGGCTCGTTCAGCCGGAACTGCCGCAGGCAGGATCGGGCGACCGTCTGGAAAGCGACGGCCGTGGTCATGCCACGCCGCAGCACGACCGGTGCCGCTTTGGTGGCGACCTTGGGCGCGAGGAGCGCATAGCCGCGGGCGGATTTCGTTTCCACCGCGATCGCGAGCGGGCTCGATCGATCGAGGAGGCGCGCGAGCTCGAAGAGGCGATCGGGCGAGCCGACCTTGAGCTCGAGCTCGATTTCCGCGATCGGCTCCGTGCGATCCCGCGCCGTCACGGTTCCGAGATCGACAGCGATCTCGACCTCGCGGTCGGGTCCGGCGAGCCGCCAGATCGTCCGA
>JAFAPJ010000446.1 GCA_019247255.1 Methylobacteriaceae bacterium
GCCGCGCGCGCCGCGCTGATGTCCTGCACCGAGACGACGACCCGGCCCGGTTCGCCCGGAAGCGGCGCGGACGAGATCCGCACGGGGAAGATCGTGCCGTCGCGGCGGCGGTACTCCTTCTCGTAGGTGTCCCACCAGCCCCGTTCGCGCGCCTGGGCGATCGCCGCCTCGTCGAGCGGCAGGTGATCGACGACCGTGAAGTCGCGCCAGTCCCAGCGTCCCTCGTCGAAATCGGCGCGGCTGTGGCCCGTCATCGCCAGGAAGGCGTCGTTGATGGCGAGGGTGTCGGCCGAGCGCGTGTCGAAGATCGCGAGCCCGGTGAGACGGGAATCGAAGACGCCCCGAAATCGCGCCTCGCTGTCGCGGAGCTCGGCCTCGACCCGCCCGCGCTCGAGCGCGGACCAGGTCCGTTCAGCGACCTCGGCCACGAGGTCGGCATCCGCCTCGCTCCATTGCCGTGGCTCGCGGGCGTGGACGTAAAGCGCTGCCCTGAGCCGGCCCTCCTTCACGAGCGGCGCCGTGATCGCGGCCCGGGCCTCGATCGCCGCGAAAGCAGCAAGGCTCTCCGGCGCGCAGCTGCGAGGGTCGCTCGCCACGTCGGGTAGCAGGAGCACGCGTCCGCGCCGCAGCGCCGCCAGCACCTGCGGACCGAACCGGGCGAGGTCGTGGATCCCTTCCCGGGCGGGAACGCTGCCGTCCGTCCAGTTGCGCTCCGTCAGGAAGAGACGCTCGTCGGGATCGTCGACAGTCCCGTAGCCGACCCGGTTCGCCCCGAGAAAGCGGCCCAGCGTGTCCTGGGCGGCATCGATGATGGCGGCAGGATCGCTGAGCGACCGCAGCCGGTCGCTCAGCAAAAGCAGGAAGCGGTCGCGTCGCTCGCCGAGGACGCGGTCCGTCGTCTCGTGTCCCTGGTTGAACACTCCGACAACCGCGCCGTCCTCGCCGCGGATCGGCGTGAAGCTGTAGTTCCAGTAGGTCTCGCACTGCACCCCGCCGCGGAGCATCGGCAGCATCTGGTCGTAGGTCGAGAACCCCTCGCCGGTGTCGAGCACCTTGGCGATCTGCGGCCCGACGATATGCCAGATGTCGGCCCAGACCTCGTGGCCCGGCCGCCCGAGCGCCCAGGGATGGCGATCCGCCGCGATCGGGGCCCAGGTGTCGTTGTAGAGAAGCCTCAGCTCCCGGCCCCAATAGAGCGCGCCCGGGAAGCTCGAGTGGAGGCAGATCGACAGGGCCGAGCGGAGCGATTGCGGCCAGCTCTCCGGGAGCCCGAAGGGCGTCGCGGCCCAGTTATGCGCCCGTATGAGGGCGCCGAGCTCCCCGCCGCCGCTCAGGAAGGCGGGTGCGGCTCGCGGGTCAACCCCGGCACGGCCCGTACGAGCCCCAGCGGCCCGCGGAGGCATCGGCCCGCCCGTATGGAGAAGCCGCAAGGCCGCGCGCACGACCTCGCTCGCATTCTGGTAGCGGCCCGATGCAACCTGGGCCCGGATGAACCCGTTGAGTTCGGCCGTGAGCGAAACGTTGCGGGTCTGGTCGGAGGTCACGCGGACCTCTGGCACCCTCAGGAACGCATGTCAAAGTTTGACAACCTGCCGCAGTACGGAGCGAACCCGCTGCGCGTCGGTCACGTGATCTCGTCTGCGCCTAGGGGATTGAGGCCGCTGGGCCGGAGCCGGCTCGCGACGAGGAGCGCGCCCAACGCGGCGAGCGCCAAGGCCGCGACAGCGAGACCAGGGCGCAGCCCGGCCGGGATGTAGCGGAGGGTGAGCGTGCCGGGTCCGGGCGGCAGGGTCACGGCCGGCAGAATGCCGTGGACCACATCGATCGCGAGCGGAGCGCCGTTCCAGGCGGCCTCGTAGCCCGGGTACCAGGCGCGCGCCCACACGAGCGGACCGCCTCGGCTCTCGAGCTCGTACCGGCCCGCCGTCGCGCCCTCGCTCCAGGCCCCGAAGGACAGCCCCGGCGGCGCCCAGGACACCGAGCCGGGCCGGCTCGATCCCGCCCGCTCGAAGCGCTGGCCGCCGGGCACCTCGCGTCGGGTCCAGCCCGGGCCTGCGAGGCGCTCGAAGCTGTCCGCCATCGGACCGGTTTGAGCCGTCACGCGCACGATCCGGGCAAGGTCGAGGAGGTTCGCGCCCGTGAGCGGGTCGGCCCGGAGCCATCGCGCGACGGCGTCGGGCTGCGAGGCTCCGATCCAGTTGAGCCCGACATCGTGGAAGCCGCGCCCGGCCATCGGCGAATAGCCGGCGATCGTGGCGGATCCGGTCAGAAGCGCCGTGTTGCCGTGAGGGAAGGCGAGGAAGACGTCCGGGGGAACCGGCCGGTCTGGCCTGCGGAACAGCGCCGGCTCGAACAGGAGGAGGGCCGTGTCGCCGGCCGCGAGGCGGTCGCCGGCATAGGCCGCCCGGTCGAGGGGCGGCCGCCAATCGGGGAGCGCCGCGTTGCGGGGCGCGATGCCCGTGAGGAGCCCGAAGAGCGCGACATGGCTCGCGGCGATCGCCGCGACGCCGCGGGCCGTCGTCGGGCCGCCGAGCCGCAGGACCAGCAGGGCGGCCGCGAGGCAGATCAGGGTCAGGTAGCCCACGAGCCAGGCGGTCGCGAGAAGCTGCGCCCCGGCGAGGGCTCCCGTCCCGAGGAGAAGTCCGACGGTCGAGCGCGCCGTCCAGCGATGGTCGGGCTGGCTCATGAACCAGGCCGCCGCGACCGCGCATCCGATCTGGAAGTAGGGCAGGTATCGGAACGACCACCGGAGCGGCGGGAAGCTCGGGGCGACCGCGAGGCAGCCGAAGGCGAGCGTGACGAGGACGAGGATCGCCTGGGCGCGATCGGCGCGCGAGCGCAGGCGCGACCACGCGGCGTGAAGCGCGACGAGCGGCAGCCACCAGCCCGCATACTGCATGGGCGGGAACGGCAGGACCTCCCCGCCGAAGGACGTCCAGGGCTGGGGAAACAGCGGCGCGCCGATCGCCAGAAGCGCGAGGAGCGGCGTCTGCATCACGTGCGGGTCGAAGGGTTGGGCGAACCGGGCCGTTGAGCCGATCGCCGCGACGAGCGGCATCCAGGCGGGTGCCGCGCGCGCGATCCCGATCCCGGCCGCGAGACCCGGCGGAAGACACCCGGAAAGCGGTGACCGGGCGCGAAGCGCCACGAGCCCCCCGATTCCGAGCCCGACGAGAAGCGCCGCGTCCGCGAAGGGCCAGCCGCTCGCGACCACGAGGTAGACCGCGACCGCCGCGGGCGCGGCGAAG